>JACQPO010000046.1 GCA_016207545.1 Methanobacteriota archaeon
CCCATGCCGGAGGCTGTCGCGATCGCCTTCGCGCCGACTTCGAGTTCCGCCATCACGTCCTCGAGGACACGCGTCGTCGGGTTCCCCCACCGCGTGTAGAACGCCTCGGGCCCGTGCATGAGGGAGAACATCGCGCCCTGCTTCGCGCTCTCCAACCGCCACGTGGTCGCGAGGTTCACGGGCTCGACGATTGGGGCGTGCCCCTTCCCCTTGCGCGGGTGGACGACTGCGGTCTCCGGCTTCCGGCGTGCCATGGCGCGCGGTAGTACGGGGACTCGTAAAAGGTTTAGCGCCGCAAGGGACGCTCTCGGGGTCCCTTCTCTCGCCGCGGGTCCAACCGAAGTCTCACTGCGCGTCGAGCTCTTCGCTCGCGGCGCGCCCCACGGACCGCTTCAATGTGCGCCACGCTTGGCGAAGGGGGCGGGTCACGATCGCAATCCTCCCCGTCTTGATGCCCCAATATGCAAGCGCGGTGAACACCCAATACGACACGTATGCGACGACCTCGAGCTGGGTCGGGTTATCGTTGTAGCCCACGAGGCCCCGGAGGAGGTTGCCGATGGGATTCGACGGGCCGTCGGAAAACGTCAGGGAGAGGTCGTACACGGTCCCGCTGAGCCACGGCAGCACGCCTGCCTCCTGCAGCTCGTGGATGCCCAGCGCGAACAGACCGGCCGCAATGATGATTAGGACAAGGCCCGTGACCTGGAAGAACCGCCGCAGGTTGATTTTCCACGAGGCGGCGAAGACACCGTACCCGAGGAAGGCCGCAACGAGCAAGCCGATGCCGACGCCGGCCGCAACGTCCGCGGGCGGCGTCGAGCCCGCCAACCCGGCCATGAACAGGACGGTCTCCATGCCCTCGCGGAACACGGCGATGAACGCGAGGGAGGCAAGACCCATGACTTGGCGGCGGTTCACGAGGAGGTCGATCCGTTGTTCCACATGCTGGCGGATGTTCTTGGCGGCCTTCATCATCCACAGGACCATCGACGTGAGGACGACGACCGCAAGGATGGCGGCGAAGCCCTCGAAAAGCTCCTCTGCCGTCCCTTCGAACTCCCCGATGAGTAGGGCAAACAACGCGGCCGCCGCGAGACTTGCCAGGACGGCGAGACCGGCGCCGAGATACACGAATCGGTGCAGCGGCTTCTGTTCAATCTTCGTCAAGTACGCGAGGATGATCCCGATGACCAGCGCTGCTTCAATCCCTTCCCGAAGCCCGATGATGAGCCCCGGGACCACACCAACCGCCATGACGCACGCACTCCGCGTTCCGGCCGTCCGAACCCGGTCGGGCGCCCACAAACGCGCCCGTATATAAGGTTTCGGCGGGCCGAAATCTCAGGGCTTAGCTTTCGGCGCGCCTAAATAA
Organism: Methanobacteriota archaeon; assembly: GCA_016207545.1. GTDB lineage: Archaea > Thermoplasmatota > Thermoplasmata > RBG-16-68-12 > EA-27 > EA-27. The sequence continues at coordinate 1,376 of JACQPO010000046.1, forward strand.
ACCCTCCGCACGTACGATGGGCACGGATGAGAGCAAAGGTTTATCGCGCCCTTGTCCGTGGGGCACTCGCCAATGCCCGCGCTCGGTGCCTACAGCGAAAACGTCGAGATGTACCTCAAGACGATCTTCCTCCTCGCGAAGGAGGGGGAGGGCCGCGCGAAGACGGGGGACATCTCCCGCGAGCTGCCCGTCTCTCCGTCGAGTGTGACAGAGATGCTCGACAAGCTGCAGAAGGAGGGGTTCGTCCGCCACGCGAAGTATCAGGGCGCGACCCTCACGCGGGAGGGCGACGCCTACGCGCGGCGCATCCTGCGGAAGCACTGCGTGATCGAGCGGTTCATGGTCACGACGCTCCACTACCCGAAGGGCCGGTTCCACGACGAGGCGTGCAAGATGGAACACGTCGTGACCGACGAGACCGAGCGCCGGCTGCGGAAGCTCGTGGGGCAGCCCGACACGTGCCCGGATTGCTACGATCTTCGGAAGCACTACTGCTCCCTATTGTTCGCCCGGTGAGCTCGGGACAAACCTTATCGGGGCCAGCCCCTGCGCGGGCCAATGCGCATCCCCGGAGTCCTCATCGTCGCGGTGGTCGCCGCGCTCGTCCTCCCTTCCCTCGCCCCGCCCGTCGCCGCTGGGCCGGAGCCGCCGACGTTCAAGCCTTGACGGGAGTCGCATTACCCGAGGCACCGGTTTCGCGCCGAGGCGTGCAAGATCGTGCATGTCGTGACCGACGAAACCACCCTCCGACTTCGGAAGAGAGCCGGGCATCCGGGTGCGTGCCCGGACTGCCACGATCTCCGGAAAAACTACTGCTCTCGGTTGTTCGCCCGATGGCTTCTGGTCATTCATCGACACACTTGGCGTCGCCACAATGACGTCCAATTTCCGCCTTCCTCTCAACCGACCTTTGGATTCGTATCGATGAATCCTCGACAATTCTCATCTAGAGTGGACTGATTCTCCCCTTACGGTGTTTCGATGTCACGCGCCGTAAAAGTCGCGAAAAAGATGGTCGCGCCACGAATCCTCGAGTTCCCGAGCCTCCGGTTTCTGCTCGTGGCGGGAATCCTCCTGCTTCTCGTCATGCCGGTGACCCCGACCGCCAGCGCTGGAGGCAAGTTTTATTTCCCGAACGCGAACTGGAGCGCTTTCTGGGGGGCGAATCCGCGTTCCGGTGGTCCATGCGGAGGAAACCCCGTTTACGTGTCCCCACACGCCTACCCAAGCGACGGCAAAGTCGTGATGGACACGGCGTCTTGGGCAATGTGGTGTGGAGCGTATTCGATTGACGCATGGGCGGGATTCTGGAGCACAGGATTCACGGTCCCTTCGGACGGAAACCGAAAGATCACCTTCGCATGGAGGATTTCGTGGGATGCCTACGTGGCGACGGGAGTATGCTGGTTTGGCGCAACCGTGGGCGAGGGTCAAATCCGGTTTGGGGCTAACGTGTTCGACGAGTCGGCGTATGCCTGGAAGCTCAATTCGGATGCGGTCAGATTCGTCTGGAACACGGGGACCCTTCGTTGCGGACTTTCCTCGGCGAGCTCGCAGGACGACGCCTACTATTTCGTCACGTTTGACGCGTACCTGTTCGCCGGCCACACGTACAAGTTCTACACGTACCTCTACTCCCACACTCTCGCGGGAGCTACGGGCACCGGCGCAGCGGACGCAAGGAATAACATCGGTTCGAGCGGGGATTTCGCACAACTCCGATACGTATACGTGAGGTAACGCCGCGCGTCCTCCCCGAACCACGAAACGCGCAGGAGTCGCCAGCCGCTCGAACCGGCCTCCTGCGGGTCACCTTTCTCGGAATCGCGCGCGACAACTGGAATGTGGAGAGCTGAGTCGAGATAGGCCCTCCCCCAGAACTCCCTCGAGGGGAGTAAGGCCAACCCAAGAATCTCGTGGATCGCGGCGGTTACGGCTGTGGAGTGCCTGCCATGGGTCCGACGACGGCGTCTTACCCTTCACGCCCACAGCCAAGGACGGCGCGTGCTTTGCGCGTGGTACGTTTCTGGTACAGTCCCGGCATCAAAACGATGAGAGAATCCCCCGTGCTGGTAGCTCAACTCAAATAGCGACTTACGAATGCGGAACTGCAATGACCTCCCAGGTGGCCCCGAAGTTCGCGGAGGGTTGGGAACACGAAACGACGTCTGTCGCGACCGATATTTCCGCGAGCGGTGGAGATCCATGCTCGAGCAAGTGAGCAGGATTAGAAGAAGCGATCAGGAAGCCATAGTGGAAGAGACCTTGGAACTCCTGAGGTTTCTCGTTCTGCGGTCAAGGGGAGGACAGAACCGCGCCCGGATTCTGGGGCTCTTGTTGGAGTGTCCGAGGAACGCACACGACATCGCCCTTGAGCTAAGGTTGAACTATGGAACCGTCACTTGTCACCTCAAGCGACTCGCAGAGGCGGGGCTAGTTCATCCGCTTGCGTCTCGTCGGTACGCACGGCCGTTCACCGCCTCCCCGCTGTTGAAAAGGAATCCCTCCCTACTGACGACCCTCTCCACCAGGAGGAAAATACAGCAGAACCCGCGGAAAGCACCTCCCGCACGAGATGGGTCGGCCTAGGTTCCTGGGTCCGCTTGCTCATCCCGAGGACGAGAGCTTGCACTCCAACGCCCCGAAGCAGCGGCCTACCACTTCACGAACCATTCGCAGTGGCCGTCGCCCGCGCGCACGCAGTGGGTCTTCGTGACGGTCCCCTTCACGCCGCGAACGCGCAGGATACCCTCGTACGTCCCCTGCACGAGCGCGCACATCGTCGGGGTGGGCGACCAATCGTAGTGGAAGAACAGCGCCCACCGCTTCCCCGTCTTCACCTCGAGCCGCCCGTAGTTCCACTCCTTGTGCCACACCTCGGGCGCCTTGTCCGCGAGCCGCTCGAGGGAGACGACGCGGAGAATCTGCTCCTTGATCGTGGAAATCGCGGGCGCCGCATAGGAGGACAGCTCCCGGACGAAATCGTAAGACCCGTCCCCGAACGCGTTCTCGAGGAGCTCGAGGAACTCGTCGTAGGCGTCCATCGACAGCCACGTATCCTCCGTGATCTGGTCCGGATCCACGGACCACCGCGAGAGGGCCTTCTTGACCTCGGGCTCGCCTTTCGTGCGGCGGAGCCATGCGATGCACCGCGTCGCGAAGGCGCCCCGGAGCTTCGGGACGAACCCCAGGGTTACGGGTCCCCGGCTCGGCGCCGCGAACCGGGCGCTCGAGTTTCGGGAGAATACGATGAGACTCGCGCCGCTCGGCGTAATCGCGTATAGGCGTCCCTTCGCCTTCGAGTCCGGGGTGAGGCACTCCACGAGGCCCCGATCGCTCAGCTGCCGGAGCGACCGGCTCACGTGGGAAATCCGGAGCCCGGTGTCCTCCGCGAGCTGTCTCGGCAGTTGGGGTTTCGCGGCGAGGGAGTGCAACACCCTCTCGCGATATCGACTCGAGGCGACGAAACTAAAGTCCATCCAGAGGCGGCTCCTTGCGCGCGCCCCGCCCTCCCCCGCCACCTGGGAGCGGGATTCCTCCCGACTCATGTCCCCGTCGGATTCCCGTGTAGCGATATGAACGTTGCCTCGGTCCGTCACATCTGGCCAAGCGCGACGGAGAGGGCGCCGCTCCGATACCCCCGGGGGTCGATGACGACCTCCCGGTACCCGAGGCGGCGCATCGCGGCGGCGACCTCGAGCGCCATCCCGCGGAGGCGAGGGATCTCGCCCGGGAGGACCTCGATCTTGGCGGTCGTCCCGAGGTGGCGCACGCGGACCTGCCGGAACCCCCGATGGCGCAGGTAGACCTCCGCCGCCTCCACCGTGCGGAGGAGGTCGAGGGTAATCGGCGTGCCGTGCGGGATGCGGGAGGAGAGGCACGCATTGCTCGGCTTGTCCCAGAACGACAGCCGGAGGAATCGCGCCATCGCGCGCACGTGGTCTTTCGCAAGCCCGAATTCCACGAGGGGGTGCCAGAAACCGGCCTCGTCCATCGCTCGGATGCCGGGGCGGACGTCCCCGAGGTCCGAGACGTTGACCCCGTCCGCGATCGCCCGGAATCCCTCTGTGGCGGCGATCCCCGTGAGCACGTCCGCCAACTCGGAGCGGCAGAAATAGCACCGGTCCGTGGGGTTCGCGCGGTACGATTCATTCGCGAGCTCGGGGACGAACACGACGCGGAACGGGATCCCGATCTCCCCGGCAATGCCCTTGGCCTCTGCGAGTTCGCGGCGCGACAGACTCTCCGCGTCCGCAATCACCGCCAAAGCGTCCTCACCGAGCGCGTCGTACGCGAGCTTCGCGACGAGGCCGCTGTCCACGCCGCCGGAGAACGCGACGAGCACGCGCGATCGCGCGCGGAACTCAGCGAGCATCGCCCGTTGCGTCGCCTCGATGTCCATCGTTGCGGACACGTATGGCCCTCTCGTTGATAAGGGCATCGCGCGATGCCGCGCGCGTGGCGAACCTCTCGCACTTGGAATGCTCCGCGTGCGGCCGCACGTACGACATCGCGCTGCGCAACTTGTGCCCGCACTGCGAGCGACCGCTCCTCGCGCGGTACGAGCTCGACCGCATACGCCGAGAGGATTTGTTGCCACGGAACGACTTGTGGCGGTACTTCCCGCTCCTCCCGGTCGACGACCTAAACGCCGCGTTCCCGCTCGGGGAAGGCGGAACGCCCCTCGTGCGCGCGCGGAACCTCGGCGCCTCCCTCGGCCTTCCTCACCTGTACGTGAAGGACGAGTCCGCGAACCCGACGGGGACGTTCAAGGCACGCGGCATGGCCGTCGCGGTCCCGATGGCGAAAACGCTCGGGGCCACGAAGGTCGCGGTGCCGAGCGCGGGGAACGCGGGAAGCGCGATGGCGGCGTACGCGGCGAAGGCGGGGCTCGAGGCGCTCGTCGTCATGCCGCGGGATACGCCCGCGAAAATCGTGCGGGAGACCGCCGCCTTTCCCGCGCGGCTGTTCTTTGTCGACGGCCTTATCACGGACGCCGCGGCGATCGTGAAGGATGCGTGCGCGAAGCTTGGGTACTTCCACCTCGCGACGCTGCAGGAGCCGTACCGGGTCGAGGGGAAGAAGACGATGGGGTTCGAGCTCTGGGAACAGCTGCGCGGGCTGCCGGACTGGGTCGTCTTCCCGACGGGCGGCGGCACGGGCGTCGTCGGCCTCTGGAAGGCGTTTGAGGAATTGCGCGCGCTGGGGTGGCACGAGGGACCGCCGCCAAAGATTGCGTTCGTACAGTCCACGGGATGCGCGCCGCTCGTCCGCGCGTTCGAGGAGGAGAAGGACAGCGCCACCGAGTGGAAAGACGCGAAGACGATCGCGGCCGGTCTGCGGGTTCCGCGTGCGGTCGCGGACACGCTCGTGCTGCGGGCGACGCGCGCGACGGGTGGGCGAGGCGTGGCGGTGACGGACCCGGAGATGATCGCGGGGACCGCGGACCTCGCGCGGCTCGAGGGAATCTACGCGTGCTACGAGGGCGGGGCGACCGTCGCGGCCTTGCGACACCTCGTCGCCGACGGCGTCGCGAAACCGGACGAGTCCGTCGTCGTGTTCAACACGGGCACAGGACTCAAGAACCCCACGACACAGACGAAACCCGACGTCCCGGTCGTCCGGGACTGTGCGGATCTGGAGAAGCGGTTACGAGGATGATCCCGCGAGCCGTTGCACTTCCGCCGCCACCGCCTTCACGTCCGGGGCCACGCCGGCATCCTCCGTGACCCAACGGTACCGCACGACGCCATCCTTGTCGAGCACGAAGATCGCGCGCTTGCTCACCCGCAGGAGCTTGCCGAACCGCTCGTACAGGACGCCGTACCGCTCGGACACGTGCCCGCCCCAGTCGCTGAGGAGCGCGTAGTTGAGTTGGTTCATCTCCTTGAACACGCGGTGGCTCGCGGGGGCGTCCGTGCTGATCCCGAACACCTTCGCGCCGAGCGCCTGGAGCGCGTGCACCTCGTCGCGGAAGCCGCACGCCTGCCCCGTGCACACGCGGGTGAAGTCCAGCACGTACCAGCTGAGGACGATGGGGCCTTGGCCGAGCTCCTTCGAGAGAATCACGTCCTCGTTCTTGTCGTTCGGAAGCATGAAGTCCGGCGCTTTCTCCCCCACCTCGACGATCGGAATCCCCCGGCAGGGGATGGCCCATGTCTTCTTGTCGTTTTCCCCGGCGGGAAACGTTAAGCGGCCGAGAAAGATGCGTCCTGCGTGGCCGCCCGGAAGTGGAAGGTGTTCCTCCTTCCGGCCGTCCTGGTCCCCGTCCCGTTCGTTCTGAAGGTGGTCGGCGCCCCGGACTTGGCGGTGTTCGCGGCCGCGGGCATCGCGGTCCTGCCGCTCGCGCACCTCATGGGGATTGCGACGGAGGAACTCGGTAAGCGCGCGGGGCCAGGCATCGGCGGGCTGCTCAACGCCACGCTGGGCAACGCGACGGAATTGATCATCGCCCTCATCGCCCTGTGGCGGGCGGCGGAGGCGGCGGCTGCCGGCCAAGTTGCGGCCGCGGACAGCTTGGTCGAGGTCGTCAAGGCCTCGATCACCGGCTCGATCATTGGGAACCTGTTGCTCGTGCTCGGCCTCAGCGTGTTCGTCGGAGGCCTGCGTCACAAGACCCAGAAGTTTTCCGTAAAGGCGGCGGAGTTGCAGGTCACGTTGCTCGTCCTCGCGATCGCGGCGCTCGTCATGCCGGAGCTGTTCCAGCTCTCGTATCGCGCGGGCGGCGTGTCCCCCGCGCTCCCGAATGTGAGCCTGGGGATCGCGATCCTGCTCCTCGTCGGCTATCTGCTTGGCCTCGTGTTCTCGCTTCACACACACAAGGACGTGTTCAACCCCGTGACGCACGAGAGCGAGCCGCCGATCTGGAGCCGCAACTTCGCGCTCGCGGTGCTCATCGCGTCGACCGCGCTCGTAGGCATCGTCGCGGAGGTGCTCGTCGGTTCCGTCGAATCCGTCACCGCCACCCTCGGGCTCACGGAGATCTTCATGGGCGTCATCATCATCGCGATCGTCGGCAACGCCGCAGAGCACGGCGCCGCGGTCTTGATGGCGTGGCGGAACAAGATGGACCTCAGCGTGGGCATCGCCACGATTTCGAGCGTGCAAATCGCCTTGTTCGTCACGCCCGTGCTCGTCCTCGCGTCCTTTGCGTTCGGGAAGCCGCTCACCCTCGCCTTCGAGATTTTCGAGCTCGTCGCAATCATCCTGTCCGTCGCGATCGTCGCGGTCCTCGCGAAGGACGGGGAGACGAACTGGTACGAAGGCGTCCTCCTCCTGCTCGTCTACGCGATCATCGGCGTCGGCTTCTACTTCCACCCATGAGCCTCACCGAGCAGTCGCCCGGCCCCGACGGCGAAGCGCCTCCGCGACCTTCCGGTGGGCCGCGCACAGGAGTCCGCTCTCCACCTGGGCGTGGATCAACTCTTCCTGCCAATGGGCGTTGAACAACACGCAATCCGGATCCTCGCAAAACGATTCCCCGGTCATCTGGTAGAACAGCGCCTGGAGCACGTACCCCTTCGCGATCTGGGTGAGCCGCGGATCGTCGTAGTCGACGAAACGACCCGCGTATTGCTCCTTGAGCGCCTCGTACCGCACGTCCGCGGAATCGATCCGCAACCCGCGCTTCGCCGCGTAGAACCCGCGTGGCTTGGCGGGGGCCTCTACGATCC
>JACQPO010000006.1 GCA_016207545.1 Methanobacteriota archaeon
ACGAAGTACTTGCCGCGCTGTCGGGAACACGTCGGACATACGCCTTTCTGGACGCGCACGCGGGTTCGGAAGGACGCCACGAGGTCCCAGTCCCCGACCTTGCACGCGGCCTTCACGGTCAGCCGGACGTTCTTGTCGTCCTCCGCCTGCAGGACGAACGTGAAGTGGACGCGGGACACGCGCCGATCCTTTTGGACATGGCCCGCGAGGAGGTCGAGGACTAGCGCGTCGAGCTCCCGCTCAACCCACGCGTTGCCCACGAGGAACTTCCCGCAGTGCGCGCAGCGGGCGACGTCGATGTTGTCCGGGGCGGTGACGAGCGTGTGCTTCCGGAGGAAGTCCTTCGCGCACAGCCCCTCGAGCGTGGGCCCCTCCGCGCCGCACTCGACGCAGAACGTCATCCGGGCGTGCGAACGCGGCCGCGCGTCATAACCCCTTCGGGCTCATTCCCCGGGCGGCATCACGACCATCTGCGCGTGCGGCTCGCCCCCGATCCAGAGGACGCCGTCCTCGCCCACGAACCCCGCGCGTTGCGCGGCCTCCACGGTCTCCCTGCCGACGAAGTTCCCGATCGTCGCGAGCCTCAGGCGGGAGACGAACTCGTCCGGCGTCACCCGCTCGCCCTCGTAGAACGAGGACACGTGGAGGCGCAGCTCGCCCTCCCGCAACGTCTTCCCGAGGAGACGCTCGTCGCACGCGGCGACGAGGACCTCGGGGCCCCGGGTGTACACCTTCACGAGGATCGTGGGCTCGCCCGCTGCACATCGTCCGTCGGCGGCATGAACGTGCGCCCTATAGGCGAGCGACAAGCTTGTACCGCCCCGCGCTCGGGACGTACAGCTCCCCGTCCTGCACCCATTTCCGGAGCCACGCCTCGACGCGGTCCCGCGGCACCCCGCGGCGCTCCGCGAGTTCCAGGATGTCCTCGTGGCTCGCGCCCCGGTCCGTCTCCCGACCGCCGACCTCCGCGATGATGTCCCTCAGGGCGACCATCTGGTCCCGCTGGGAGTGGGCGACGCCCGTCGTGATGATGTCGATGTCGAGGGTGCCGAGGCCGCCTTCCGGCCGTTCCGCCGCGACTTGGCGGAGCCAGTACTCGATGATCCCGACCGCGCGGTCCGCGTCCTCGACGTCGACGAGCGGGCTGAGCCGCGCGCGGGCGGATGCCTCCGCGAGCCGCACGAACGCCTCGAGCTGGCGGGGCGTAATCGGCACGGACGCGGTCGGGTCCTCGCCGAGTTTCCGGATCTCCAGGTAGTTGTCCCGGATGCGGTTCAGGGCGTCCGGGGTCATCACGGGGTAGATTCGCTTCGCGTACGCGACGTACTTGCGCAGGAACTCCGGCAGGAAGTACGGCACGTACGGCAGCTGGATTTCGCCCGTCGCAGGGGCTTCGCCGAGCTCCTCCCGCGTTTTCATTATCTCCCCGAGGCGGTGGGCGTGGAGGATGTGCTCCGCCATCTGGCGGTCCCGTTCCGCCTGAGGGATGTCCATGACCGGGAAGATGCCGTCGAACCGCGAGAGGAGCGCGGGCTCCAGGTTGATTTGCTCGTAGATGTACTTGCCGCGGACGAACCGGCCGAACTGCGGGTTTGCGGCCGCGAGCACGGCGCACCGGGTGGGCAACGTGGCGGTGATCCCCGCCTTCGCGATGTGGACCATCTGCTCCTCCATGGCGGTATGGATGCTGCCGCGATCCTGCGGGCTCATCTTCTCGATCTCGTCGATGCAGTTGTGGACGATTACGCCGTCGCAGAGGAAGTTCTCCTCGTCCGGTACCCTCAAGTCGTAGACGTACCCCTCGTACGGGGCGCGGGAGATGCGGACGATTCGATCGAGGGCGTAGTCAGGGTCCGCGGCGAGCTGTAACGTCCCCCCGGGGGTCTCGTACACCGCCTCGCTCCGCGCGGGAAGGCGCTGAGGGGCGACCAAACGGTCTCCGAGCGCGAACTTGCCAATCGGCCTCCAACAGAGCGCTTCGCCGTCAAGGACAAGGTGGTCTGGCGTCAGGCGAAGTTTAGACCCGGATTCCACAGTTACACAGACGATTTCACCGGCATATCGCCGCCGAGTCACAAAGGTCGCTGTGCCGGTTCGGAGTTGAAGGTCCTCAGGCGACAAACTGACCGTTTGGAGTCCAAGCGGCGAAATGTCGAGGTCGTGTCCCATCGCCCTTGCGGGGAAGGCACGGCCCGCGTCAAAGAGTTCGCCAACCGGGCGGGGAACCCCCTCGATGACGACTTCCGAGTCCGGATGCAGGCATGCGAGACCGCGATCGGCCAGCACAAGGGCGCCGGCCTCGAGTGTCCACCGCCCCTCGCCGAACTCGTCCTTGACCGCGGCCGCCAACAGTCCGGCGGCGCTCGTCCCCTTCCCGCTCACCATGATGCCGCGCGGGGCGATTTGCGCCATGTAGGCGAGGAGCTGGCTCTTTGCCGCACCCGGGTCTCCGACTAAGATCAAATGGATGTCCCCGCGGATCCGCGTGCCGTCCGGCATCAGCTTCGGGACGCCGCCGAACAGCTGGAGCGCGAGCGCCTCCTTCTCCTTGTCCAGGCCGAAGATCGTGGGCGCGATGGACTGCACGATCCGCTCGACGATGTTCGGCCGACGCGCCTCCTCCTTGATCAGCTCGAGGTCCTGCTGCGTGATTTCGATTTCCTCGAACTCGACGCGCTCCTTCTCGACGCTGTTCACGTCCACGAAGATGTCGAAGATCGTGGACCGCGCCCCCGGTCGGCCGCGCTGCGCGCTCCGCAGGACCCCGTTGAGGACGATTCGCTCGCCGGGCGTGATCAACCCTGCGATGTCGTCCTCCATGTACGCCTCGAGCCGCTGCGGCTCCTCGCCGCCGCGGAGGATCTCGGGCGGCTCCTGGATCTCGATTTTCTGCGTGTCGAGGTACATCGACGTCTCCCCGATCAGCTTGAACTTCGTGCTCGCCGCGCTCCGCCCGCACCCGCCCTGATCCTCGTAGCACTCGAGCGGCTCGCGGAACGACTGCCCCTCTTGCGGTTCCTTGATCACGGAGTTGCACCGGAGGCACTGGAACGTCGCGTCGACGATCTTCGGGCGGACCTCCGTCGCCTTGCGCACGAGCCCCTCGACCGTCACGAACTGTCCTAGGTGCTCCGCCCGCAGGTCTCGCACCATGATGCGCAGGTCCCGCGGGAGTCCCTTGACCCGCAGGTGGACGCGGATCGGCACGTCCCCGGGCGGCGCGATGCGGGTGACCGCCTCCTCCCCCGCGGTCACGGAGGTCTGCGGATGGCGCAGGAAGTAGATCGCGAAATCCGTGTCGAAGCGGTTGACCTCGTCGAACTGGACCTCGAGGGTGCGAGACTCCGGATACGCGTCCGCGATGGACAGGATTCGGCCCGCGTAGTCGAAGGCGTCGAAGAACTCCTCCCATTTCTGCACGAGGTCCGCGGGCGTGTACTCGGGCACGGTCGTCCCCTCCCACTGCTTGCCGGGCCCGGGCCGTGCCGCCGCGAGGGTCATAAAGGATGCACCTCGCCTTCCTGTCGAACCCGCACGTCCGTGCCCTCCATCGGAACTCACCCGCACGCGCAAAGGCAGCACACGCGGCACACGAGGCAGCTGGACTCGTGGGCCATCGGGGCCTCGCACTCCGGGCATCGGTCGCTCGGAGGCATCGGGACGCCTCCCGTGGGGGAGGGAACGATCTTGTTCATGGACGGTGTTCGTACGGCGGTCCACCCCAAGGCAGTTCACCCGGGTTCCGCGAAAGTTTCGCCGTGCACCGGAAGCGGCGGGGGGTAGACGATTTAAGTAGCCGGCGCACCATGCGGCCGTGCGGGATGGGCACTGCACTCGAGGAACTCGTTGCTGAGAACAGCGAGCGTTCCCTCCTGATCAACGAGGTCATGTTGCTCCTCGCGGAGAAGCGCACGTCCCTCGCCGCGTTGCGGACGGGGATCACGATCGTCGCGGTGCCCCTGTCGATCGCGACCTTTCTCGTCGCGACCTCGCGCCTATACGAACTCCTCAACGTCCTGTACATCCTCGCTCCGTTGTGGGCCGCGTGCATCCTCCTGTTCGTCCTCGGGATGTACGTGATTGCGCGGGCGCTCATGCGCATCCGGCGGTTCGACGCCCGCATCGAGCAGGTGAAGGCGAAGGACGCGGGCCTCCGCGAGCTCATCGAGGTGGACTGAACCACAGCGCGATTCCGAGCCGCGTCCGGACGCCGTCTTCGTCGAGGGGCGGGTAGACCCAAAAGGCGGCCGCATGCTCCGACGGGATCGAACGGTCCGGGATGCGAACAAGGTCCGCGTCGTGCGTCGTCCCCGCCACGATGACGATCGCCCATGCCGGCCGCACGAGGCGGTTCGTAAGGTCCGCGACTCGTGCGTTGGCGGCGGAGAAGTCGAAGCCCCGGTTTCCCGTGGCCAACAGATGGACCTCTAGGCGGAGAAACGTCTCCACGTTCGTCCCGTTGAGGACGTCGACTCGCGCCCCGTCCGCTTCGTACCACAAGCCGTCGAGGGTCGATCGGAACAGCGCGAGTCGCGTGTCTTCTGCGTACGATTGAATCGCCATCCGGTGGCCTGGCGACGCGGCGAAGCCGGCGAGCGCGGAGGAGGCCGCGAGGAGCACGAGGACGAGGAGCGTAGCGTCCGCCAGCGCTTCGAAGCCGCTCCGCATCAGAATTCCCACACCATCGCGGTGACCCGCGCAGGGTTCGTCCGGCTCCCGACGACGTTCGCGCTCGTGGCGGCGGTCCGGAAGTCCCCGCCCCCCTCCTTGGCAAAGGTCCAGCCCGTCCCCGCGACGACGTCCCACACCGCCAAGCGGAACGGACGACCGAGCGCGAGGGGACGGACGTCCTCGGTCGTCGTGCGGTTCAGCGCCTCCGCGAGGAGGAGGCCACGTCCCACGGTCCACCGCCGGTCCTCCAACACGGCCTCGAGGAACGTCTCGGCCTCCGCCTGTAGACGCTCGCCCCGCTCGCGCGCCTCGTGGGCCAGCTGCGCACCCAGAATCGAGGCCACGAAAAGCGAAAGGCCCACGATGGCCACACTGAGGAGGGCCACGTCCTCCATCGCCGTGACGCCGCGCACGGACCGCACGCCCGTCGAATAGGTTCGTCTCGAATTGGCGGTGGCCCGTACAGGTAACAGAACGAGAGTTGTCCCCTGCCTCGCTGCCCTGGACGGAGGGATCGAATTGTTCGAGGACGCCGAGGTCGACGGAGAGGGTCGCCTAATCGTCCGCGGGGACGAGGCGCGGCCGGAGGTCATGGACCTCGCGAGCCCGGGCTGTCTGGCGGCGGTCCTTCGGCGGCTCCACGAGGAGGTCGGCGTCCGCGGCGTCGTCCTCATGCGGGACCGGGAGCAGGCATACGGTCCCGCCGCGTTGGCGGCGCTTCGACATCTGCTTGTCCTCGCGCGCCTCCTCGCGCGATTTGCGGAGCGGCCTCCCGCGCCCGACTTTCCCGGGTACACCGCCAAGGAGGTTCGCGCCGTATGCACGAAGTGCACGTTC
>JACQPO010000007.1 GCA_016207545.1 Methanobacteriota archaeon
ACTTTCGGGGCGGAGAGCATCGTCGTGGCGGCGGTGAAGCCCTAGGGGCCTGCCAAAACCTTCAAGTATTGTTCGCGTAATAAGTACGCGAATGTCTCGCCTCGAGACCCACATAGCCAAGTACAAGGAATTCAAGTCGGCAGCGGAGGCGACGGACTCCCCGGCGGCCAAGGTCGAGATGTGGTTCCTGAGCGCCTACCACCTCGTCGAGGCCTGCGCCGCCAAGGAAAGGGTCCATATCCTCAAGCACCAGAAGGTGCCGGGGGAGCTTCGTCGCTCTCCCGCCATCCTGGGCGCGGCAACGAAGGCCGTGGCGGAGGCCTTCGAGTACCTGGACCACGACGCGAGGGCGAAGTTCGTCTACGGATCGAGTGGGTCTGCCGCGGACCTCGCGAAGGCCCAGAAGAGCTTCGAGACGATCGAGTCCCGTTGCCTGGGGGTGCTTCGATGAATCCGCCTCGGTACGACCGAGCGACCGCCGCCGCCAAGCAGGCCCTTCGCCGCGTCAAGGGGGTGCGATCCGTTGTCCTCTTCGGCTCAGTCGCTCGGGGCAGCGCGCAGGATCTCAGCGACATCGATCTCTTCATCGAGTGCGCGGAGGAGGCGGAGAAGAGGGTGTGGCGGGTCCTGCACGACCTGAGCAGGGAGTTCGATGTCTCGTTCAGCCCCATCTTCTACCGGCCGAAGGACCGGGGACGGTTCGACGAGCAGTTGCTCGAATCGGTGGTGCGACACGGCCGCGTGTTGCATGGCGCGTTGCCATCCGTGACCCCCGAGCAGTTGGACCTGCAGCCCCTCCGCCTGGTGAGCTACGAGACCCGCGGGCTCAACCCGCGAAGGCGCGCCCGGCTCCTGCGGGCCCTCGATGGCTACCGCACGCGAAAGCGCGTGGGCGGGAAGGTGTACGCAATCCAGAAGGAAGGGCTCCTCGCGCAGGTGGGCGGCTGGCGGGTGGGGCGCGGGGCGGTCGTGGTCCCGGAGGAGGGCGTGACGATGTTCGACGATCTCCTCCGCCAGTACGGGGCGAAGCGCCTCATGGTTCCCATCTGGAGCCAACGACCTTAACCGGCCGGCTTCCACCTGCGCGTCCTGAAGCGGCTCGACCACTTCGCGAAGAGTGGCTCGGAGAGCACGAAGCGAATCACGAGGACGTTCGGGGCGGAGAGCGTCGTCGTGGCGGCCCGGAAGCCGTAGGGTGGCCCGGCCGAGAGCCGCGGCAACAGGTTCATATCTCCGTTCGTGTTGTAACAACGCGAAAATGGCTCAGATGGCGGTCCACCGGAAACGATACGAGGCGTTCCGCGCGGATGCGTACCGCACGGAGAACAGTCCGGAGATCCGCGTCGAGGCCTGGTTCCTCGCCGCCTTCCACCACATCGACGCCTGCGCCGCCCGGCACAACCGCCACATCGGCAAACACCAGAATGTCCGGAAGGAACTCGAGGCGAACGAGCGAATCTTCGGACCGCACACCCAGGAGTTGTGGCAGGCCTTCCAGGAACTGGAGACCCGCATCCGCCCGAAGTTCGTCTACGGTTCCGCATGGACGTCGAAGGACTTGGCGCTGGCCCAGCGACTCTTCGAGGCGATCGAGGCGCGATGCCGGGAGGCGTTGCCGTGAATCCCCCGCGATTCGACGAGGCGGTCGAGGACCTCCGGCTGCGCCTCCCTCGAAAGGCCCTGCGATACTCCGTCCTCTTCGGCTCCGCCGCGCGGGGGGAAGCGACGGAGGACAGCGACTTGGATCTCCTCCTCATCGTTCGGTCCGCCCGCGACGAGGAACGCGTCCTGAGGGTCATCCGCGACGTCGAGCTCCGTCACCACGTCCGGATCGGCACTCTGTTTGCCGGAGCGCATCTGCGGGAGCTGGAACGGCAACTCCTCGATTCGATCCTCCGGGAGGGCAAGCCCCTCCTCGGGCGTCTCCCCCGCGTCGACGTGCGAGAGCTCGACCTCGAGCCGGTTCGGCTCGTCGCGTTCGACTTGGCGAGCCTGCCCAACGCGCGGAAGGTGAAGCTCGCGCGCGAGCTGTTCGGGTACGAGACCCGGAGGCGGTACGACGGCAAGACGTACGTGCGGCGAGTCCGGGGCAAGCTCGACGGGTGGGGTGGCCGGAAGATTTCCCGCGGCGCCGTCCTCGTCCCAGAGGCAGCGTCGTCCCAGCTGGACCGGCTCCTCCAGTCGTACGGCGCGAAGCGGATCCTAATCCCGATGTGGATCCAGCGGCCCTGAGCAGAAGACCGGGCCTCTGAGGGCTCGGCGCGACGGTTTGCCAGCGTAAACACACTGCGGAGGCTCGACTACCTCGCGAAGTCGTCGTCGGATAGCACGAAGCGCATCACGAGGACGTTCGGGGCCGAGAGCGTCGTCGTGGCGGCGCAAAAGCCCCGATAACAAGGTCGCGGAGTCAGCAGTCGAGTTCTTCCACCTCTTCGGGCCAGACGCTGTCCACGCAACCGTCTTCGAGCCGAACGACGATGACTTCGTCGGGCCCAAGGCGCTTTTCCCTCTGGAGTTTCGCGAGCAGGTCTCCGTGCCGGAACGAGGGTCGGTAGTGGGGCGTGTCGCGGAGTTCCTGGGGATTGTATCCGATGAACACATACTGCCAAACGCCCCCTCATAGGATTGGGACATGGGCCTCCCGGATACACAGGCCTGACCGCCAGGGAGGCCGGTATCGGGAACGTAGCTCCAGTCGCGAATTCCTATCATAGGAGACCGAAAACCCTATCTTTAGGAAGCCTATCGGGGGCCGAGGCTCGAACCATGCCGTACCAGTATCAGGGCTGGACGCTGTACACGAGGGATGTGAAACTGAAGCGGGGACCGAAGGTTCAGATCTACTTCTTCAGCAAGAAGAAGCCGAAGTCGGGCAAGCCTACGGAAATGCCGCCCGGCAAGAAGGTGATCGTGAACAAGCGGACCGGCCTGCCGTTCCTGAAAAGCAAGTAGGCTGAAGGGCTACATCGGCCGCAGGTAACCCTGTCTTCAGCGATAGCTATGACGGTTATGACTCGAGGCCGGCGAGCCAACAGATCTTTCACCTGAGGATCTCTCCTCTGATCGGGTGAAGAATGCTACAA
>JACQPO010000035.1 GCA_016207545.1 Methanobacteriota archaeon
TCCCAATCTCCGCGAGCAGCGTTTCCTCCGGCGTGTCCTCCGACAGTTCGAGGATCTCCGAGTGAATCCCGATCTCCTCGCACGCCTTCGCCTTCGACCGCACGTAGACTTGCGACGCGGGGTTCTCGCCGACGACGACCGCGATGAGCCCCGGAGTCGCGCCCCGTTCGACCAACGCTGCGATCTGAGGTTTCAACTCCGCTTTGATCTGTTCCGCAATCGCCTTGCCGTCGATCACCGTGGCCGGCACGTCGGGGACCCCGCGTCCCGAACCTCGGCACCCCCTAAAAGGTTTGGACGGGCCGAGGGTGCCGATGTCGCGAGAAAAATGAGAAAAAGGGTGTTGATGGGTGGGGTTTCAAGGAGGGGGGAGGGTTGCCCATCAAACACCCCATGATGACCAAGAGGGGTCGCTATTTAACCCTTTTCTCAAATTCGATAATACGTCGGGCCTCCTTCGGAACCGCGGGCTGGACGCGCCGCGACACAACGGTTAAGTGGCTCCGCCAGGCTGGGGGCCCGTGCGTCCGTACGACACCGTCATCGTCGGCGCGGGTCCCGCGGGCGGCCGTGCTGGCATGGAACTCGCGAAGGCCGGCTTCTCCGTCCTGTTCCTCGAGAAGCGGGATGTCGTTGGCGTCCCCGTGCAGTGCGGGGAGGGGCTCAGCGAATTCGGGCTGCGGACGGCCCAGCTGCCCGAGCATGCCAGTTGGATCCGGGAACGCGTGCGCGGCGTGCGGTGCGTCCTTCCCGACGGGACGGACTTCACGGTTTCCATCCCCGGGTACTGCATCGACCGGGCGAAATTCGACCAGTGGGTCGTGCAGCAAGCGGTCGACGCGGGCGCGAAGCTGTGGGTTCGTACGAAGGCGGCGGCCGTGCGGCGAGACGACGGCGGCTGGGTCATCGAGACGGACCGCACGGACCCGATCCGCGCGCGCACGGTGATTGGCGCGGACGGACCCGCCTCGAACGTCGCGCGATGGGCCGGCCTCCTCGGCCAGCGGTTCTACGTGAAGGCGGTCGAGTACCGGTTCGCGGAGCGGGATTGGTCCTACCCGTGCGACGGGTGGCTCATCTTCTACTTCGGGCGGAAGTACCGCGGCGGTTACGGCTGGGTGTTCCCGAAGGCCTCGTTCTACGACGTCGGCGTGCTTTCCTCCCAAAACGTCAAAGAGCTCATGGACGGCCTGTGCGCGGAGCTCAAGGTGCCGCTCGACCGGATTCACAAGAAGACGGGCGGCGACATCCCGATCAAGTACGTGCTGTCGAGCCTCGCGGCCCCCGGACTCGCGATCGTTGGCGACGCCGCGGGCGTCACGAATCCCGTGTTTGGCGGCGGGATTCACCCCGCGCTGTACAGCGGGAAAATCGCGGGGCAGGTTGCCGTGCGCGCGCTCGAGCAAGAGGACATGGGCCACTTCCGCGAGTACCATCGACACATGAAAGCGTCGCCGTACTTCGACCCGATTCTGTGGAAGACGGCGGATCTGTTCGCGTCGTGGGACGACGCACACTTCAACTTCGCCGGAAAGGTGTTGGATCACCGGGATACGCGGGATACGTCCACGATCCGCGCGTTCGGGCGAATCCTCTTGCGCCAGCCGCGCTACCTCGCAGAGACACGGGAACTGCTCACGATCAAGCGAGGGCTGTCCCTGACGCAGACGTATGGCTGGTGAGCCGAGACCTTCGGACCTCGCCTCACGGGGCTGTCTCCTCATTCCGCCAGGAGGACCGCAAACCGGTGGCGGTGGCAGTCCGTGTCGAAGGACGCGGAGAATTCTCCCGTCGTTTCCGCGGGAACCGTGAATGACTTCGTCCCGACCAGCACCCGATCTTGGGTAAAGTCTAGTGTCGCGATCGCATCGTTCGGTCCGTTGTTGCGGAGCCAGATTGTGAACTCGACCTCGCAGAACTGCGGCGGCTGCACCATACGAAGGTCCGCCCGAGCGTCGACTAGGGTCACATCCGCTGCGGTCGCCGGAGGCTCCGGCGGGGATGAGGGTGAACTGGCGGCGATCACGATGAACGCGACGACTCCTCCGAGGGCAAGGGCGAGCGCCACCGGCCTTTTGCGGAAGTGAAACTCCGGAGAACGGCTCCGGCGCACGCCCCCTCCACACCGTTCCGCGACCTCAAACTCGCGTGAAACCCTTGAACCTCCGGCGATGCAACCGGGGGCCTCGGAAAGGGCCGCGGAAAGGGCTATATACGGTCCACCCCCCTGGGACGCGCGATGGCGGTCTCCCGACCGCTCCGGGTGGGGAGTCGGCTCGAGCGTGTCCTGGCCTCCGGCGGGTTCGCGGTCACTGCGGAGGTGACACCGAACGCCTCGGGATCGCCCGAGAAAATCCTCGCTCAGGTGCGGGCCATGAAAGGATGCGCCGACGCGCTCAACGTCACGGACTGCACGCGCGCTCTCGTCCGCATCTCGAGCCTTGCGGCCTCGGCCCTCGTCCTGCAGGAGGACGAGGAGCCCGTCATGCAGGTCGTCACGCGGGACCGGAACCGCATCGCCCTTCAGGCGGACTTGCTCGGGGCCCATGCGCTCGGCGTGCGGAACGTGTTGTGCCTGAAGGGCGACGACCCCGCCGCGGGGAACGAGCCCGACGCGATGCCCGTGTTCGAATACACGACGGAGCAGTTCATTGCGCTCGCGAAGAAGCTGCGGGACGCGGGGACGCTCGCCGGCGGAGACGTAGTGGAGGACCCGCCAAACCTCTTTGTGGGCGCCGCCGCGAGCCCGTTCGGCGGACCGCTCGAGGACGCGGTGGTGAACCTACGGGGCAAGGTCGACGCGGGCGCCGACTTCATCCAGACCCAAGCGGTGTACGACCTCGACGTGTTCGAGGAATGGATGCGACTCGTGCGAAAGGAGTGGCTCCACGAGAAGGTGCACATCCTCGCCGGGCTGATCCCGCTTAAGTCTCTGAAGGTGGCGCGGTTCCTCGACGACAAGGTGCCCGGAATCGTCGTGCCGCCGTACGTCATGGACCGCATGGCGAAGGCGTCTGACCAGAAGGCGGAAGGGATTCGAATCGCGCTCGAAACAATCGAGCGCCTGCGGGACATCGAGGGCGTGCGGGGGGTGCACGTGATGGCCGTCGGGTGGGAGGATGTCGTGCCGACGGTCGTCCAGAAGGCAGGGCTGCACCCCCGGCCGGCATAACCGAGGGACCAGGTGCCTCTGCGGCATGACTACTCGCCACTACGGCGGGAAACGTCCGCGTTCTAGCGCGTCTTCGAGGGGTAGGTCGTCCCGCCACTCGCGACCCGCCGCTAAGAACAAGTCCCGACACTCACGGAACATCCGCTTCCGCGGGGCAGGAGCCCGTCGGGGGTGTCGTCCGCCGTCACTAGTCGGGGATAGTCATCCCAGTTCGGCGTCGACCGTGAGAACTCGCGCGGTTTCGTCAGGAGGTTCCGGGTGCCGTTGTAATATTGACCGTTCAGAAGGGCGAGGAAGCGGGCGGGGCCGTACAGCGCGAAGTTCGGCGCCATGAAGCGGACCATCTCATGTTCCCCCGACATCACGAAATTCCGCATCTTGCACAGGTCCTCGTACATGCCCAGGAGCGCACCCCGCGCGGCGACGACGAGGCGATCTGGGTCCGGGTTCGCCCAGTGCACCACTAGGCGCGCGCGTGCAGCCCGTCCGGATCGTGCATGGGGACGGTGTGAAGCTAGCCGTCCGCTACGATTGGCCAACTCGACGTGACGTGGTCTACCTCCCGCCACGCTTCTTCTTCGGAGACGAGGGGCAATCTCGACGACAACCCCCTCGTGCACGGTGCCATAGCCCCGGACGTCCGGCTTCCCGCGCGTGATCGTGAGCATCTCGAGATCCGACCATTCCCGATCCTTCCCCTTGGCGGTGGAACCGTGTAGGGCGACCGCGAGCACGTTCGAATGGCGGCGCAGTACGAAGTCCGTGACCCTTTGCGCGAGCGCCAAGCGCGTTGCGTGGTCCATGCGTCCGGGAACGCGCCCAAACCTTAATTTGCCTCGGCCCATTCTCGTCCGGTAATAAGGATGGTTGGGGTCCGGCGGGCGCTCCTGTCCGTGTCGAACAAGGAGGGGCTCGCCGAGTTCGCGAAGGGGCTCGCGGACCTGAGCGTTGAGTTGTACGCGACGGAGGGCACGGCTTCGTTCCTCCGGTCCCACAGCATCTCCGTCCGCAACCTCGAGGACCTCACGGGTCACGGTTCGATCCTTGAAGGACGTGTGAAGACGCTTCACCCGAAGGTCCACGCCGGCATTTTGGCCGTGCCGACGAAGGAGGCCCACACGCGCGACCTTGCCGCCATCGGCGCGGAGCGGTTCGACCTCGTCGTCGTGAACCTGTACCCGTTCGCGGAGACCGTCGCGAAGGGCGCGTCCGAGGCGGAAGTTGTCGAGAACATCGACATCGGCGGCGTCGCACTTCTCCGGTCCGCCGCCAAGAACGCGGAACACGTCGCCGTCGTCTGCCATCCCCGCCAATACGGTCCTGTCTTCCAAGAGTGGCGGGACACGGGAGGGCTCCGCCGGGAGACGCGGAACCGACTCGCATTGGAGGCCTTCGAACTCACGTCCGGGTACGACAGCGCGATCTCGAACTGGCTCGCCGCCCGGCTCGGGCACACGCTGCCGCCAAACCTGCGCCTCGCGTTCGACAGGACGAGGGACCTCCGTTACGGGGAGAACCCGTACCAGAAGGCCGCGTTCTACCGCGACCCTGCCGTGCGGGACCTGTCCCTCGCGGACTGCGACCAGCTCCACGGACAGGAGCTGTCGTTCAACAACCTCCTCGACTTCCATGCTGCGCTCGAATTGGCCGTGGAATTTGCGGAACCCGTGGCCGTCGTGATCAAGCACGGAAATCCGTCCGCGGTGGCGGTGCGCGATTCCCCTGGGAAGGCGTACGCGGCCGCGTACGCCGCGGACCCGAAGGCCGCTTATGGGTGCGTCGTCGGGTTCAACCGGCCCGTGGACCTGGAGGCCGCGAAGGCGATGAAGGGCCACTTCGTCGAAGGCATCCTGGCCCCGAACTTCGAGCCCGACGCGCTCGAACGGCTCCGAAAGCGGGAGAAAATCCGGCTCCTGAAGTCGAAGGGCGAATGGCGGCGCGACGGCGGCTGGCAGGCGATCCACATCCGTGGCGGCTTCCTCGTGCAGACGACCCACGCGGTCGACCTTGACCCTACGCAGCTGCGGGTTGTGACGAAGGCGAAGCCGACGGACGAGCACCTCCGCGACCTCCTGTTTGCGACGAAAGTGTGCAAGCACGCGAAGTCGAACGCGGTCGTGCTCGCGAA
>JACQPO010000037.1 GCA_016207545.1 Methanobacteriota archaeon
CCGACGACGCCGCCGAGGGCCTTCGCGAGTCCCTCGATGATCGCGAGGTTCTCCTTCTTCTGAATCCCGCGGCCCGCGCTCACGACGATGTCCGCCGCGGCGATGTCGATGTCCTGGACCTGCGGCTTTTCGTACCCGAGGAACGTGCGCCCGTTCTTGGCGGGATCGACGGACACCCGGATCGGGGTCACCGTCCCTCGTTCGGCCGGCCTTGCCGGTTTCGCGGATCCGAGGCGCAGCGTCACGACGTACGGTCGCTCGCTCCGGGCCTCGAGGTCCATCGCAATCTTGTCGTTCAGGATTTTGCGCGATACCACGAGAGCCCCGTGCTCGAGGGCAACGTCGACGACGTTCGCCAAGATGGGTGCCTCCCACTCCCCGGCGAGACGGGGCGCGAGATCGAAGCCCTGGGACGTGTGGGACAGCAGGACCACCTTAGGATCGTACGCCTCCCGAACCGCGGCGAGCGCCTGGGCGTAACCGCCTGGCGTGTACGTTGCGAGCGCCTCGTGGTCTGCGTGGAGTACATCCGCGCCGCGCTCTGCGATCTGGGCCGCCAACCCGCCGACGTTGTGGCCGAACAGGGCGACGTAGAAGGCGCCCCCCGCCTTCGCGGCGAGATCCCGCCCTTTCGTGACGAGCTCGTACGTCGTCGCGACGACCTTGCCCTCGCGGTGTTCCGCAACCGCCACGACGTTCACGGCCTCGTCACCCCCGGTAGAAGCCCTTGTCCCGCAGGAGTTGGGCCACGGCCTTCGCCTTCTCCGAGACGGAACCGGGGATCATCTCCGCACCACCGCGCGCAGTGGGCGGTGCCACCCTGCGCACGGACAGCGTGTACGGTCCCCGGAAGTCGTCCCAGGAAGGTTTGCCCAAGTCCGCGGGCTTCAGTTCCTCGATCGGTTGCCGCGCCGCCTTCATAATCGCGGGCAGCGGCGCGTACCGCGGCTGGTTGATGCCAAACTGGATGGTGAGCAACGCGGGGCGCCGGACGGACAGGATCTCCTGCTCCCCACCTTCCAGCTCCCGCCACACCTTGAGTTCGCCGTCTTCGACCTCGACCTTCGTCACGACGGACGCATGCGGAAGGCCCAAGAACTCGGCAACGAGGGGCCCCGTCGCAGAGTACACGTAGTCGTCGCTCTGCACACCGGTGAGCACGAGGTCGTGGGGGCGCTTCCGGATTGACGCCGCCAACATGCGGGCGACCTGGAACGGGTCGATGGCCGCCTGGTCCTCGAACGCAATCCGCACGGCCGCGTCCGCGCCTTTTGCAAGCGCCTCCCGCA
This sequence comes from Methanobacteriota archaeon, assembly GCA_016207545.1. Classification (GTDB taxonomy): domain Archaea; phylum Thermoplasmatota; class Thermoplasmata; order RBG-16-68-12; family EA-27; genus EA-27. The sequence goes on from JACQPO010000037.1 coordinate 1,290, forward strand.
GCATCTGCTCCGTCCGCTTCGGCCCCGCAGTAATCGCGGTCACCTTGCCGCCATGCTTCCCCTTGAGCTGGACGGCCTCTTCGAGCGCGTACTCGTCCGCCCCGTTGACCTTGTAATTCAGCGCCTCCCGCTTGATGTCCTTGCCGTCCGCGGCCACCTGGAACTGGAGGTCCGGGTTCGGAATCTGCTTCAGGCAGACGACGAGGTTGAGCGGCACGCGAGGGGCGGGAAGAGGCGACCCCGCTTATCGTTTTCGGGCGAGCCTGGCCCTTCGAGGGGACCTTGGGCAACCCTTACCCCTGGACGCGGGCGACCTCGACCTCGGTCCCCCGGCCGAAGATCTCCGGGAGCAACTTCTCGGCGTCGGAGAGCCGCATCTTCCGGTAGCGGGCCTCGAGTGCATCGGAAGCCGCCACCGCGCCCCGGCCCACGGCCACCCCGAGGCTCTCGACCGCGGTTCCGCTCGAGTCGAACTCCACGAGCCTCGGCTTCCGGTCGAGAGCGCTCGCGAGGAGGACGACCACGCCGAGGGGCCTCCGCGTCCGATCGAGCGTGTGGCGGTGGAGGACCGTACGCACAACGCGCACGGCATCGTCCGTCGACTTCGGCCCCGCCGTCTTCAGTTCGTCAAAGACAAGCCATGCGTCCGCGACCAACCCGGAGTAGGCCATCGCCAGCCGATCCCCCGCACGCAGGATCTTGCCCACGCCCGTCGCCAACCTCGACCGTGTCAAGGCTTCCGTGGCGAGTAGGACGCCGTCCTCGCACACGACGCCGACCGCGGTGAGGCCCCTCGTCCCCGCCTCACGAGCGTATTCGACCTGGTAGAGCCGCCCGTTGGGGGTGAAGATGTTCTCCGTGTCGAAGCCTTTGAAAAACGTCCCGGTGGCGCTCACGTAGGCCAACAGGGCGGCCCGCACGAACTCCGCCTTGTTCGCGAAAATCCCCTTCCGGACCAGGGCATCCAGGTACGCATCCACCTCATCCGGGACCACGGTTCGAATCTCGGGCATACGCCTTGCCTCCGGTTTAGTGCATTCTTGGCGTAGTTATAGCGTATGCCCAGGTCAAGATGCTTGCGGTGCGGGGTCCTCCATTCCATATGGAGGGCGCGCCAGACGTTGTTACGGATAGATACCCCGCAGCCGGTACGCCTCCGCCACGCGGTTGATCGCGACCATGTACGCGGCCATGCGAAGGTCGACCTTCTCCTTCTGCGCCATGTTCCACACGGACTCGAACGAGCGGACCATCTGCCCTTCGAGCTTCTCGTCGACTTCCCGCTTCGTCCAGAAGAACTCCTGCATGTTCTGGACCCATTCGAAGTAGGATACGGTCACGCCGCCGCCGTTCGCGAGGATGTCCGGGAGGACCACGAGTCCCCGCTCGTACATGATGTCGTCCGCCTCCGGGGTCGTCGGCCCGTTCGCGCCCTCGGCCACGATCTTCGCCTTGATCCGCGCCGCGTTCTCCGACGTGATCACGTTCTCCAACGCGCACGGGGCGAGGACGTCGACATCGAGCTCGAGCAGCTCCTCGTTCGTGACCTTCTTCGAGCCGGGGAATCCCTGCACGGACCCCGTCTTCTCCTTGAAGGCGAGGACCTTCATCGGGTCGAGCCCGTCCGGATTGTAAATCCCGCCGCGGGAGTCGGACACGGCCACGATTTTCGCACCGATCTCGTCGTGCATGAGGCGGGCGTAGTTGTAGCCGACGTTCCCGAATCCCTGCACGCCGACGGACGCGCCCTTCAAGTTCATCTTCGTCCGCTTCGCGGCCTCGCGCGTCGCGTACATGAGGCCGCGAGAGGTCGCCTCCTCTCGGCCCAGGGATCCGCCGATCCCCACGGGCTTCCCCGTCACGACCTCCGGGACCGCGTACCCGACGCTCATGGAGATCGTGTCCATGATCCAGGCCATCGTCTGCGCGTCCGTGTACACGTCCGGCGCGGGGATGTCCTTCTCCGGGCCGATGATCACGCTGATTTCCGACGCGTACCGTCGGGTCATCCGCTCGAGCTCGCCGCGGCTCATCTCCTTCGGGTTGCAAATCACGCCGCCCTTCGCGCCGCCGAACGGAAGGCCCATGACCGCGCACTTCCACGTCATCCAACACGCGAGCGCACGGACCTCGTCCAAGCTGACGTTCCAGTGGTATCGGATGCCGCCCTTGAAAGGCCCGAGCGCGTCGTTGTACTGCACGCGGTATCCGGTGAACACCTTCAGGTTCCCGTCGTCCATCCGGACGGGGAAGTTGACGGTCAGTTCGCGCTTCGGCGTCTTGAACAACTCGATGAGCCCGGGGTCCAACTTCAGCCGCCTTCCGACCCGGTCGATCTGACGCTTCGCAATTTCGAAGGGATTCAGTTCTTCGCGCGGTTTCGACATCGTGTGTCCCCCTTTCGAATCTCACAAGGCCGAGGAGGGTGAGCCGTCGAACCTAGGAAGGGGGTTATAAGCGTTATGTCCATTCGGTTCTGTTACAAGTCGGGTCATCTGGACAGATTCGGCCACCCCTCCGAACGCTTGACCCCCGGGAGGTCTTTCATGTCCGAAGCCCTCCGGGGGCAGACCCCCGTCGAGTGGCCCGCCCGGCATGACGCGCTCCGCGCAGAACACGGGCGGGCCCGGGGCGCGACGAAGGTCGCGTCTCGGAGACGACGAACCGCCTTGGGGAGAAGGCAAGGGGTGTACGGTTCCACCCCGGTGCCCTCCGCCAGGACGTGATGAGTCCCCTCTGCGACGTCCCAGGGTTCCTGGGACGCGCACGGGAGGAGCCGAGCGGAGTCGAGTTATGGGCGCGGGCGCTCACCGATCGCCTGCAAACGTAACAGAACCTGTCCATTCTGTGGCCTACGCGTAATCCTTGGGGTTCGCGACGTTCCGCGGGGGGCGCCCCTGGAGCCACGCGAGGACGTTGTCCACGGCCATGTCGAGCGCCGCCAACCGCTGGGGCGGCACGTTCCAGGCGACGTGGGGGGTTCCGAAGAAGTTCGACAGCTCGTGGAAGGGGAGGGCGAACGGGTGCCCCGCGCCCCTCGGGTATCGCCACCACACGTCCGTCGCCGCGTGGAACGTCGGGGTGCGTCGAAGGTGCTCGTACAGGTCGTCCTCCTTCACGATGTCCCCGCGGGCGATGTTCACGAGCACCGCGTCCCGTTTCATCCGCCCGAGTTCCTTCGCCCCGAGGAGATGGTGGGTTTCCCTCGTGTGCGGGACCGCGACCACGAGGAAGTCGGCCCCCTCGAGGACTCTGCCGAGGTCCCGGGGCCCGCCGACGAAGTCCGCGGGGAATTCGGATTTCCCGCTCCGCGTGACGCCGACCACGCGCATCCCGAATGCGCGGCCGAGTCGCGCGACCTCCCTGCCGATGCCGCCGAGCCCGACGATGCCCAACGTCGCGCCGCGCAGCTGCTTGGCGGGCAGATCCTGCTGGAAGACCTGGTTCCGGACGTTCGTCGCATGGAGCACGACGCGCTTCGCGGCCGCGAGTAACAAGGCGAATGCGTGCTCCGCGAGCGCGGTGTTGTACGCCCCCGCGTTGCTGCATACGGTGACGTGCGCAGGGAACCGCTCGAACGGGAGATGGTCGACCCCCGCCAACGTCGCCTGCACGAACCGCAGCCGCTCGTACGCCGCAGGGTCTTCCGGAAACTCCCGCGGGAAGCCGACGCACAG
>JACQPO010000038.1 GCA_016207545.1 Methanobacteriota archaeon
GTGGTGCCATGCTCGGGGTCCCGAAAGTCATCCTCGTCATCCTGACCGCATCCGTCCTCTCCGGCAGCGCGATCGTCGCGCTCACGGGCGGCGCCGGGCCGGGGGAGGGGAGCGACTACGGGCTCGACACGGACGGGGACGGGGCGTACGACTGGCTCGTCGTCCGGATGGCGTTCGCGGTCGACGAGCCCGACTACTACAACGTGCAGGCGATCCTCGGCACGACGACGCCGTTCGGCCGCGGCTGCTATGCGGGCCCCGCGATCCTGGAGGCCCGGACCACGCCTCCGGGAGTCTACAACGAGCCGGAGCCGACCCTGTACCCGATTTCCTGGACGTACACGCGGGAGTTCTTGGAGCGCGGGGACCACGTGATCGCGCTCGCGTTCCGGGGCACGGACCTCGGCATCGCGGGCGTCGACGGGCCCTACGTCGTCGAGGCGCAGGTCTCGGCGGACATGCCGTACATCTTGGCCGACGGGGCGCGACCCGGTCCGATTGAGCCACCGCCCGCGGGGTGGACGTGGCGGTACACGACCGCCGCGTACGCGGTGGAGGCGTTCGAGACGCCCCGGTTCGCGGTCCAGTTCACGGGCGCGACGGAGGACCTGGGGCTCGACTTGGACGGGGACGGACTGTTCGACTACCTCGTCGTGCGCGCGGAGGTCCAAGTCAACGCGGCGGGGGCATACAGCTTCGGGGGCACGCTCACGACCTCCTCCGGGGACCCGTGGAGCGTCATGTGGGTCACCGGCACGTCCGGCACCGTGGACCTCGCGGAGGGCGTGCAGACCCTCGCGTACCGGTTCGACGGCGGCGACGTCCGCGCGTCGGGACACGAAGGGACGTTCGACTTCCAGATCAGCGTGTACTACGGAGGCGACGTCTGGGGGAACGGGACGATTCGCGAGGGCGAGCCGTATCCGCCGAAGCAGTCCGACTTCGACGTGTACGGGGACGCCCGGTGCGGCACGACGTCCTCGTACCGGCCGGACCAGTTCGAGGAGCGCGTGGAGCCGGCGAAGTTCACGGGCGTGTTCCGGGACCGCGGGGAAGACCGCGACGGGGACGGGCTGTTCGAGGCGTTGGCGGTGGACGCGGAGGTCGAGGTCCTCGAGGCGAACCCGTTCGAGTTCTCCGGCCAGCTCATGGCGCAGGACGGATCCGTGTGGATCGCGGCCGACTACCAGTACACGTACCTCGAGGCAGGAGTCCAAACCCTGACGCTGCGCTTCTCCGGTCCGGAGATCGCGCGGAGCGGGGTCGACGGGCCGTACCGCGTGGACATGAACCTCTTCGTCGCGGCCCGGGACCCGGAGGCGTCGTTCGTCACGGGCCCGTACGCGCACGCGGACTTCGAGGCGGACGAGACGGGCGTCCTCATGCACTACATCCAGAACGTGACCGCCGACGCGTCGGCGATCTCCGTCGTCGTCGTCCGGGGGAACGACATGCTCGACGTCGTGATCGAAGACGTTCTCACCGTCGAGGCGTACGACGTGGAGGGGCGGTTCGTGTTCCAGGCGCAGGACAAGGTGTACCTGCCCACTGGCGGGAGCGCGCAGTCCTTCGCGTTCCGATGGGCGCCGGGGCCGGGCACGTACCTCATACACGTCATCTTGGGGCCGCCGGACGCCCCGTTGCAGGTCGTCGAACTCGTCGTCGAGCTGTAAGACCCGAGGAGGCCCAAGGGGGCGGGCGCGACCCTCCCGACCCGACGGTATGTGCGGAACCGTGAAGGCCATCTACCGTGAGGACTTCGCGGAATCATGGCGACCGACGCGTCCGCCGCACCGCATGCCGAAGGCCGGACGTCCATGTTCTGGTCCGACTTCATCCTCGGGAGCCAGGACGGCCTCGTGAACGTGCTCGGGGTCATCCTCGGGATCGCGATCGCGTCGCAGGACCTGCGGATCATCCTCGCAGGCGGCTTCGCCGCCACGTTCGCGGAGTCGATCTCCATGGCGGCGGTCGCGTACACGTCCACGCTCGCCCGGCGGGAGTACTATCTGGGCGCGCGGGAGCGCGAACTGCGGGAGATGCGGGAACTCCCGGAGCTCGAGCGCCAGGAGGTGCGGGACATCTTCGCCCGGTGGGGGTTCGGGGGCCACGAGCTCGACGACATTGTCGGGAAGATCACCGCCAAACCGCAGGCGTGGCTCGAGGTCATGATGGCCCACGAGCTGTTCCTCGCGCCCGTGGACCACGCGCAGGCGCGCCGGAGCGCAATCCTCGTCGGACTGGCGGCGATCGTGGGCTCCCTGATCCCCCTCGTCCCGTTCTTGGTCCTGGGCGCCGCGATTTTCTCGGGCATCGCCGCCTCGCTCGCGGTGAGCGCGATCGCGCTGTTCCTCATCGGATGGTTCAAGGCGAAGGCGACCGTCGGCCGCCCCGCGAGGAGCGGCGCGCAACTGTTGGCGATCGGCATCACCTCCGCCATCGCGGGATTTGGCGTCGCCTACCTCGTCACCCTGCTGTACGGCGGCTGAGCCTCAGACCGGGCGCTTGCACCGCGCGCACACGAGGCGGCAGTCGTTCTTGCACTCCATGCACGTGCCGTGGAGGAACCGCTCCTTCACGGGCGCGTGGTGGCAGTCGCTCACCGCGGACACCATGTGGCCGCAGTAGTTGCACAGGTGCTGCGTGGGCTTCTTGCCCATGATGTACCGCTGGTACGCGAGGAGGCCGACGAGCGCGATGAGGGCCGCGGCGATGATCGCCCCGACGGCCCAGCACGCGAGGCTCTCCTGTCCGAAGAGTGCGGACCATCCCTCGGCGGCGCCCACGCGGGCCGATTCGGATTTCTGTATATCAACGTGTCCCTAACATTCTAAACGAGGGGACCGATGCCACCACCGATGGAACCCCGGGAGGTGCGACGCCGGCTCGAGGCCCTGGGCGTGCGCGCGTCGAGGGGACTCGGGCAACATTTCCTAATCGACGAGCGCGTCGCACACCGCCAGGTCGAGGTCGCGGGGATCACCGCCCACGACATCGTCCTCGAAATCGGGCCGGGCCTCGGCGTCCTCACGGAACGTCTGTTGAAGAAAGCCGCCAAAGTCGTGGCGGTCGAGAGGGACCGAAGGCTCGCCCGCGCGCTGCGGACGTTGGGCGAGAACATCGACGTGATCGAAGGCGACGCGGTGAAGGTGCCGCTCCCCTCGTTCTCCAAGGTCGTGAGCAACCTGCCGTTCCAGATCAGCTCGCCGATCACGTTCCGCCTGCTCGACCTCCCGTTCGAACGGGCCGTCCTCATGTACCAGCGGGAGTTCGCGGAGCGGCTCGTCGCGAAGCCCGGCTCGTCGGACTACTCGCGGCTGTCCGTGAAGGCGTACGTCCGTGCGCGCACGGAAATCCTGGAACGGGTCCCGCGGTCTGCGTTTTGGCCGCAGCCGAAGGTCGATTCCGCCGTCGTCCTACTTGAACCTCGGCCGATGCCGTTCCGCGTCGTGGACGAACAACGGTACGATGCCGTCGTCGACGCGGCGTTCGCCCACCGTCGCAAGGCGATCGAAAACGCGCTGCGCCTCGCCTGGCGGCGGTTCGCCGCCACGGAGTCCGCGTTCGACGCGTCGCTCGCGCACGCGCCGCACCGCCGGAGACGCGCCGGGGAACTGACGCCCGAGGAATTCGGGGAACTCGCGGACGCGCTGGCCACAAAGGGTTAAGAACCCAAAGGCGGCTACGCGCGCTACTTCGGGACGGGAATGGTTCGGAAGAAGGTGCCGACGGAGCTGGAGAAGGCGGAGATTAAGCTCCGCACGTTGGTCGAGAGGCGCGACCGGCTCAAC
>JACQPO010000041.1 GCA_016207545.1 Methanobacteriota archaeon
AGCGAACATCGAGCGGACGGACGAGCTGGGGCCCATCGACACTTGCGCCTCGGGCTTCACCTGCTGAGGGACGACCCGCCAAAGGAGAGGGCTCGAACTCGACTGCAAACCGCACCGAGCGACAGCAAGGGGTCGCTCCGTCACTCGAAATCGGGCAAGACGAAGCCGATGGGCGAGGCGGCGCAGCACCTCCTCCGGCTTCTCCGTCACGCGGACGGAACCGCAAGGGGGAAGGAACAGAACCGCCAAGACGACAGCGGCGAGGACCATCGGGCCGAACGTCAGGAGGAAAAACGTTTCGTGCTGCATCCGTCTCCGTTGACCGACGGGCTTCCGGGTTAGTTGAACGTAACTCCTCGTCGATACGCTCCGCGGCGACCGTTATGTAGCCGCCCTCCCTTTCGCCCACCATGCCCGACGCGACGACGACCGTGGCTCAGCTCCGCACCCGGTTCGCGCAGTTCGTCAAGGAACGGGACTGGGAGCGGTACCACAATCCCAAGGACATCGCAATCTCGATGAGCATCGAGGCTGCGGAGCTCCTAGAGCTGTTCCAGTGGCGGCCCGATGAAAAGATCGACCTACACGATCCGGCGTTCCGCGAGGCACTTGAGGACGAGCTCGCGGACGTCTTCATGTACTGCCTGAGCCTCGCCAACGCGATCGGGTGCGAGCTGTCGGACATCACCCTGCGCAAGCTCGCCAAGGACGAGGCGAAGTACCCCGCGGACGAATGGCGGGGGCGCGCCCGATGATCAGTCCTGGACGACCCAGAACTCGTTCCCGTCCGGGTCCGCGAACATGAAGTAGGTGCCCCAGTCCTCCGACGTCGTCGGCGTCGTGATCTTCACGCCCTTCTTGCGCAGCGCGGCCTCTTCGCGCTTGCAGTCCTTCGCCGTGAACGCGATCCCCGAGTTCCCCGACTCCGGCGGAGCATCGATGCACAGGTGGAGCTTCGTGTCGGATCCCGGCGCGGACACCGTGTGCCAATGCGGGAACGCGTCCCGCACGCGAAACCCCAGTTTCTCCTTGTACCACTTCGCCGCCTTCTTCTCGTCCCCCACGACCACCGCCAAGGAATTCAGCCGCAACATGGGACGCCAGAGACGGTCCTCCGGCATAAACCGTGCGGGCTTGGCGGTCGGTGTCCGGATCGCCCCACGGCGCGCTCACCGCGGCGCGGGGGGCTGGGGCGGTTCCGGCGGCGGAACGTCCTCCGCAGGGGGCGCGGAATCCGTCGGCGCCGGCGGTGGGGGTGCCCCGCTCGCGGCGGCTTCCTCGGGGCTGCGGTACCCGTCCACGTACCACCGCGGGAGGAACGCGTACGACTGCGACATCGCCATCGCCCCCGCCACGAACATGATCACGGCGGAGGCGACGAGGAGCCACGAGCCGATGCCGAGGCCCCACGCCAACGTCCCCGTGTTGCCGTCCACGGCGACGGACTTCGATCCGCCGAACGGGCTCTCGGCGACCGGCCGCACGAAATCCCCCACGCCGAGCTGGCCCGGGTCGTCCGCGGGGAGCAACGGCAGGACGAGGCCGGCGATGAGGACCACGAGGAGGAACGGCAGGAGCGCGAGGACCGCGCGGGCGATGAACCGCACGCCCAGGCGGCGCGCCGTCTTCGTCCCCGCAAGCCGGAACAGGAAGTAGGCGGTCAGGACCGCCAAGATCGTGCCGACCGGGAGGGCGAGGATGTTCGCACGGACGCCCGCGACCCCCTCCCGCATCGGGTTCACGGTCACGCCGTCCACGCCGTCGACTTGGATCAGCGTGGCCGGGCCGTCCGTGACGAGGAAGCCGGGCGCGTTCACGTCCACGGTGACGACATACCACGGGAGCAGGAACCCGAGGAGCCCCACGACGAGGCCCACGACCGCGACGACCATCGCGAGGCTCTTCCGATCGACGGGGAGAAGGTGCGCGAACGGCCACAGCTTCAGCCCCGCGTGCGTCCGACGCTGCAACCGCCAAAGGCGCAGGACCTTCACCGCGAACGAGACGAGGAGGAGGACGAGGAAGATCCACAGGAGGTTCGCGAGGAACCAGTTGAGCAGGAGGACGTTCGCGTCCGGCACGGCGAGGCCCGCGGCCCACCCCGCGGGCGACCCGAACATGGAGCCGCCTTGGCGGTAGGCCGGCCCGGGCGGGCCCGCCTCCCCGCGCGCCTCCGCCGCGAGGAAGAACTCGCCCCACCGCCCCGCGAACTGAATCCACTCATTCCCGGGGGTCGGCGCATCCCGCTCGCCGACGTTCACGAGTGTATAGGCGCTGGGTTGCCACACGGGGCCCGCACTCGAGACGAAGTCCCCCGCGATCCCGACCCGCCCCTCGTACGACCGCAGGTAGTTCGCGTGGGATCCGCGGGCGACGTACACGTGGGGATGCGTCCCCGCCTTGTCGACGTCCGCCCACGCGATCCCCTCGCCGGACTCGTGCTGGGAGTAGCCGACCCCGACGGGGGACCCGCCTGCGAGGACGACCGCAATCGTCTCCCAATCGCCCTCGTGGTCGTTCCACACGCCCGGGTTGTACGCGTAGTAGAACCAGAATTGGACGATCGTCTGGGCCCCGTCCGTCGCGACATGGGTGTAGACGGTCTTCGCGTAGGTCCCGCCGACGTACGCGGCGTGGAGGTCCGCGTCGTCCCGCGTGGAGCCCAGGGTGTTGTTCAAGTAGTAGACGTCGCTCGGGTTGACCTGCGGGTCCGCAGGGACGGCGTACGTCGCGAGTTCGGCGGGCGTCGGGTTCGCGTCCATGAGCGTCGGAGGGCCATTGTCGTTGTACTTCTCCAGCACGCTGTGATCGAAGGCGAACTGCACGGAGGTCGGGAAGTACCGTTCCTCCGAGTGGAAGTACAAGACGGGCGCGTACGTCTGCGCGAGGCTCGCCTCCTCCGTGTCGTCGATCGTGTCGCCATCGCCATCTGCGGCACGCACGGAACCCGAGGCGAACACGAGGAGAACGACAAAGCCGAGGAAGGCCCAACGAGGCATGGTCCGGAATCGATCCGTCGTATAAAGCCGTCACCCGACCGTCACCACACGTGGGAGGGCGGCGGGAATCCCAACGCCTTCGCGCGCAGGGATGCGTACGCGTAGTCCATGAGCGGCCGCAAGTTCTCCACGTCTTGGCGGTTGTACGCGATGAGCGCGTCGAGCGCATCGTCGTCCCCGCGCTCGTACCGCCGCCAGAGCTTCACGGCGTCGGAACCGCTGAGGCCTGCGAGGTCGTCCGGCCGCTCGAGGCCGAACTCCCGCTCGATTCGCTTCAGACCACCCCGATGGCCCAAGCGGCGGAGCGGGTACTGCAGGTCGAGATGCAACATGTGCGGCAACGTCGGAAACGCGTTCCGCAGGACGGGGAGGTCGAAGTGCGTCCCGTTGAACGTCACGAGCACCTTGTACCTTCGAAGATCGGCGGGAAGTTCGTCGAGGTCCACGCCTCGGATGTACGTGCGGAACCGCCGTCCGTCCCCGAGGCCGACGAGCGTGATCAGGTCCCCGCTCCAGTTCAGCCCCGTGGTCTCGATGTCGAGGAACGCGGCGTCCTTGCGGAAGTCCCCGTACGCGCGCCACCGCTCCGGGGTCGGCAGCCACGCGGCGAAGAACCGATGATCCCGCGCCGCCAGACGGCGTTGGGATTCGAGGACGACGCGGCGGATCCCCGCGCGCAACCGGTCCGGAAGGCGGACGCGGTCCTCGCGGGCGAGGAAGTCGTCCCACGTCCGCGCGTGCCGCCAGATCCGCTTCTCCGTCACGTAGCCGACGCCAGGCGCGTGGAGAAATGTGTGGCGAAGCACCAACCCCTTGATGGGAGTCTTCGCCATTTTCTTTGCTGAGGGAGCAGCGAAAGTGAGCAAGCCTCCGACTCGAACCCGGTCACGGTCTCTGGCGATAGATCCGGGGACGATGGTCCACGCGTTCCACGAGAATGGCGTTCGACTCATGGTCGAGGATCGCAAGGAGGCGCCAGTCGCCAATCCGAAGCTTATAGTCGTCACCTCCAGCAAGGCGAACAAAGAACCGGGTCGGGTCTTCGGCGGCCCGCTCGAGCTTGGCCACCACGCGTCGGGCCACAGAGCGGTCCAGTTTGCTAAGATCCCGCGCGGCCTGATCCGTCCAGAGGATCTTCCACGGCATCAAAGGCCCATCTGCTTCTTGACGCGGACATGCTCCGTCAGGTGGCCGGCCTTAACGTCGAGCCGTGCATTGAGCAGTCCGATTCGGAAGGCGCGAGAATACTGGCCCTCCTCGTCCCCTTCCGGAACAAGCGAAAGGAGCTTGTGCAGGACCTCATCGTAGGTCTCCCGCGGGTCTGCCTTTAGCTGAGCAAGTTTGGCGCGCGTGGCCGGACTGATCTGAATCGTCGTTACCATAGTACGCCATATGACACCGCATAGGCTGTATATAGAGATTCCTAGGCCATACCTCAAGCTCGAGGCCCTTCGGCTCCCAAAGGCTCATAGGCGAAGGCCCACTCCTTGAACCGTGTTCGAGCTCCGGGACCGGGACGGCCTCGGCCGCCTCGGGCGGTTCACGACCTCGCACGGGACGGTCGAGACGCCCGCCCTCCTCCCGGTCATCAACCCGAATCAGGTCATCATCCCGCCAAAGGAGATGCGCGCGAAGTTCGGCGCCCAGATCGTGATCACGAACGCGTACATCGTGCACCGGGCGATGCGGGAGCGGGCGCTTGCGGACGGCGTCCACGCGATCCTCGACTTCGACGGCCCCGTGATGACGGACAGCGGCGCGTTCCAGCAGCACGTGTACGGCGGCGTCGAGGTGTCGAACGAGGAGATCGTCGCGTTCCAGCGGGACATCCGCGCGGACGTCGGCACGTCCCTCGACCGATTCTCGGAGCCGGATCACGGGCCCGGACGGGCGTGGGCGGACATCGAGGAGACCCTCGCCCGCACGCGGACGGCGGCGGAGCTCAAGGGGGACATGCTGTTGGCGGGGACCGTCCAGGGCTCCCTGTTCGTCGACCTCCGGCGGCGGTGTGCGGAGGAGCTCTCGAAGATCGACGTGGCCGTGCACGCGATCGGCGGCGTCGTGCCCCTCATGGAGGCGTACCGGTTCCGCGACCTCGTCCGCGTGATCGTGGCGGCGAAGCAGGGGCTGCGGCCGGACCGGCCCGTCCACCTGTTCGGCGCGGGCCACCCGATCGTGTTCGGCCTCGCGGCCCTCCTGGGATGCGACCTGTTCGACTCCGCGTCGTACCACAAGTACGCGCGGGACGGCCGCCTCCTGTTCCCGGACGGGACGCGCCACGTCGAGGACCTGCGGCAGGTGCCGTGCGAGTGCCCCACATGTTCCGCCGCGAGCCTCGGGGACTTGCAGAAGGACGAACGGGTGCGGGCGGAGCACAACCTGTACGTGAGCTTCGCGGAACTGCGGCGCGTGCGGCAGGCGATCGCGGAGGGCCAGCTGTGGGAGCTCGTGGAGCGGCGGTGCCGGTCCCATCCGCACCTGCTCGAGGCGCTCCGGGAGCTGCGCCACCACAACGCGTACCTCGAGCGATTCGAACCGCTCAGCCGGCGCGGCGGGTTCTACTTCACGGGGCCGGAGACGCAGCACCGGCCGATCCTGCACCGGTACCGCGAGCGGCTCCAGGAGCGGTACTCGACGCCGAAGCGGTACGTCCTCCTGCTCCCCGAGGGACCGCGGCCGTACGCGTCGACGCAGCGGGACCTCCTCGCGGCCGTCCTCGCGAAGCGCGACGTCCACGTCCTCGTGAAGTCCGTGTGGGGCCCCGTGCCGATCGAGTTCGACGAGATGTATCCGATCGGGCAGAGCCTCGTGCCCGATGTCCTCGACGCCGAATCGTTGGAGGCGCTCGAAGTGTTCGCGCAGCGGTTCCTGCGCGGCGCGGGGTACGAACGCGGGGTGCTGTGGCGGGGCGAGGCGTCCCTCGAAGACCTGCCGGAGACGGGGCCCGGGGACTTCGACGTCGTGCACGCCCGCCTCCACGCGGTCGCGGACTTCCAGTTCGGCCGCGGGGCCGCGAATGCCCTTTTCTCGGGAAAGGTCGAAACCGTCCGATCGAAGCGGACGGGCAAGGTGCGCACGGTGATCCGCGAGGGAGAGCACGTCTTGTCCGTGCGCGCGGAGGACGGGATGTACACGCTCAAGGCGGCGGGCGCGAAGCTCCTCCACGCCGCGTTCTCCCCGCCCACGTTGCGCGTCGTCGTGGAGACGGAGACCGCGGAGTTCAACCGCCAGGGACGGAACGCGATGGCGAAGTTCGTCGTGGACGCGGACCCGGAGCTGCGGCCGTTCGACGAGGTGCTCGTGGTGGACCAGTCGGACGCGCTCGTGGCGGTGGGCCGCGCGCTCCTGAACCGGGAGGAGATGCTCGCGTTCCGGCGCGGGGTGGCGGTGCAGGTCCGCGAGGGCCTGCCGTGAGTCATCGGATCGGCGGCGACCGTTTCGCGAACGCCACGCGGACGCGGCGGCTCGTCACGTACCAGAACGTCGCGATGTTCATGAGGACGGAGATCGCGCCGAGGGGGAGGGCGAGCATCCCCGCGCTCATTCCGAGAAGGGACAGCCCGACGACGGACATGCGGCTCCACGGCCGCAGCGTCCACAGACCCCATGCGGTCGTCCAGTGGATGACCGCCAGGATCGCCGCGGCGCCGATGAACACGTCCGGATTCGCGGCGATCCGGAGGATCAGGTCGGGGATGGGGCGCAACACGAACACGGCGAACAGAGCGCCTGCGAGGATCCCGACGCCGACGACCACGTAGTACACGCCCAGGATCGTGATGCCCCGCGGCCGCGCGCGCGCCACGACCCCCCAATCCCCTGCTCACAAAAGGCTTCGCCCTTTCGCGGCCGCGACCGCGCGTTCCGCGACCCCGAGGCACGCGAGGTAGTCCTCGACCGTGTGGAGGAGCCGCATCGGGGACGTGGCCTCGATGTCCGCGACGAGTCGGGCGCCCTCCGTGCGGGACCGCACGAAGCCCGCGTCGTCCGGCGCGAGCGCGCGGCGCACGGCCTCCGCGGTCGCCTCGTCCGGGTAGTCGAACGTGAGGACGCACCGCGCGGAGACGGTCATGGCGGGGATAGCCCCGGGCAGATTCGAACTGCCGTCACCAGGTCCAAAGCCTGGGATCCTTGACCGCTAGACGACGGGGCTGCCGCGGACAAGCGGGTCCTCGGATATTAGGCCTCGCCGGGAGGGTTCGCCGCGACCGGCGTCGGCGGGAGCGCGAGGGCGCGAGTCTCCCCGAACAGGCGGTAGAACTCCCAGAACAGGAACACGTACGCGAGGATCCCGAGGACGGGGACGATGATGAGGTCGAGGACGCCGAGCGTCTCCACGAGCCGCAACGTCCTGAGTTCAATCAGAGCACGCGCGAGCAGGCCGGGCGCAATCGCGAGGATCGCGAGGGCCGCGCTGAAGTGGAGGAGCGTTTCGAGGGGCCACAGCACGCGCGGGAGCGTCGGCGGAACGCCGCGGCTCCGCTGCAGGTACCGGGTGCCGAAGAACGCGCCGAGGAACAGGAGGAACGCGGCCGCGACCCACAGGCCGAGCATCACGGACGCGGCGCGTCGCAGCTCCTCCGCCCCGACGCCTTCGAGGGTGCCGCCAAACGGCGACGGGTAGAACGACACGAGCGCCGCGAGGGCGACGCGCCAGGCGACGGTCACGAGAATCCAGATGATGAGGAGGATGGCGGCGAAGAAGCCGAGCGCGGTGAGCGCGCGGCGGCGCGTCTCCAACGCCCGATCCGCCTCCGGCTCCCGGGCGCGCGAGTGCAGGTAGAACGCGCCCGACAGGAGGCCGACGCCGATGATGTCGAACAGGAGGGTGAAGCCCACGAAGATCAACGCGGTCCCGGCGAGGTTCGTCGCGCCGCCGAGGTCCCCGCCCGTCGCGAGCCGCAACGCGAGGAGCGCGAGGATCCCGCCGACGAGCATGGACGCGCTCTGGCCCGCCATGACCGCGGCGCCCACCATCCCGATCACGGAGGCGTCCCGGCGGCGCTTCAGGCGCCGCGTCGGGCGCATATACGCGGGTCGACCGCAGCGGAGGCAGAACAAGGCGGACCGGGGCAGCGCGGCTCCACAGTACCGGCACGTCTCAGGCGACGCCACGGGCTCCCCCGGCACGCAGCCCGCGGGAGCTATTTCACAGTTGCGCCGAGAAGTCGGACGGCCTGCGGGGCGGACAGGGGACGCCCCATCAGATCGATTTCCGACGCGCCGACAATCTCGACCTCGAGGAACTCTCTGAGCGGATGGGTGTCGGGGAGCACGACCTGCTTGTACGCGTCCGTGCGATCGCCGTGGGCCTGGCGTCCTTCTTCGTGTACGCGCTCCTCTTCGTGTCCGCCAGGGCTGATTGAGGGCGCCGTCACAACCCTTTTCCCGTCCGTCTCCTTCGGCACTCGGGGATTCCAGTGGGCGACATCGTGCCGGACAACATCGAGGCGTACGTGGACGCGCACCTCGCGCCGCGCGACTCCGCGTTGGCGGCCGTCGAGGAACAAGGTCGGCGGGGGTGGCCGATCATCGGCCCCGCGGAGGGCACCCTCCTCCAGTTGCTTGCGAAGCTCGTGAAGGCGAAACGTGCGCTCGAGCTCGGCACCGCCATCGGCTACTCGGGAACGTGGATCACGCGCGGCCTCGAGCCGGGCGGGGAACTCGTCACCGTCGAATGGAATTCCGACACCGCCAAGATCGCGTCCGCGAACCTGAAGAAGTCCGGCGTCGCGGACCGCGTCCGGATCGTCGGCGGCTCCGCCCTCG
>JACQPO010000039.1 GCA_016207545.1 Methanobacteriota archaeon
AGCTCCCGGGGATTCGCCCGAAGCTTCCGCACGAGGTCGTACACGACGCCGTGCGTCGCCCCGCCGCCGACGACGTTCGCGAGCCGCCAGATCACGGCGGTGAGCGGGTGGTACCGCGCGTGCCCGTGCAGGAGCACCTCCGCCGCGAGCTTCGAGGCCCCGTACAGGGAGATAGGCTCAAGGGGCGCGTAGTCCTCCGGCGTCGGGAGGACCGTGGGCTCCCCGTACACCGTGGAGGTCGACGCGATGCCGAACCTCGGGATGTTGGCGGCGGCGACACCCTCGAGGAGGCGCGCGGTCGCGAGGACGTTGTTCTCGAACACCTCCTGCGGCCGTTCCTCCGTCAGGCGCACGTCGGGGCTCGCCGCGAGATGGACGACGGCCGAGGAGCCGCGCATCGCGGCCGCAAGGTCGCCCGTCAGCAAATCGCCCCGCATGACCCGAACCCTCCCGGCGGCGACGAAATCCTCGAGGGCGCCCGCCTTCCCCGCGCGGTCGAGGACGACGACGGTCGCGCCGCGGTACACGAGGGCGCGGACAAGGGGACGGCCGATGAAGCCCAGGCCGCCGGTGACGAAGAACCGCTCGCCCTCAATCCGCATTCCGCTTGCCCCGGAGGTACAAGACGATGACCGCCACAACGAACGCGGTCGTAATCAAGATTCCCGCCGCGGCCGCCACGGTCGTGGCGGTGGGCGACCGTAACGCTTCGACGACGGGCTCTCCTACGACATAGGCGACGATTCCCATCGGCACGGCGCCCGCGGCGCTGCCCGCGACGACGGCGACGAACACGCGGGTCTTGTCGAGCCCCATCACTCGGCCGAGCACGGAGCCGAACAGGCCTCCCGTCATCTGCACCGGGAGCGCGACGTACGCGGCGAGCGCGGTCAGGGTGGCCCCTTCGCCCCACTTCTTCCGCGCGATGACTCGATGGCACTTCGCCTCGACCCGCCGGACAACGCGGCCGAGGCCCGGCGCGCGCTCGAGGAGGTCCCAGTTCCAGGCGACGAAAAGGGCCATCAAGACGTCGACGAGGACGACGCTCGTAATCGCAAGGACAATCGCGAGAACTCCGGCGTCGATCAACTGGAGGCCCACGACGACGACGGGGATCACAATCTCCGTGCCCACGGGCGCGAGGAGGTACGTAACCATCCCGCCAAACACAATCGACCACGCCTCGGCGGACAAGACCGCCAGCAGGCTGACGACATACAGAAACGCAAGGGCAAACGGGAGCCCGAACAGCGCGGCGCGGTAGACGGCTTCGGGCACGCGCGACGCCACGTCACCGCCCCTGCAGTACCGCCGCCAGCGCCCGCGCCGCGTTTCCGCGGTGGGAGACCGCGTTCTTCTCGTCCGTCGTCATCTCCGCGAACGTCTTCCCGTGGCCCTCCGGGACGAAAATCGGGTCGAACCCGAAGCCTCCGGAGCCGCGAGCCTCGCGGGCGATCGCTCCGCGGCACGCGCCCCGCACGAGCTGCGTCTTCCCTTGGCCGTGGAGACCGATCACGGTCTCGAAGCGTGCCGCGGGAGACTCCACG
Organism: Methanobacteriota archaeon; assembly: GCA_016207545.1. GTDB lineage: Archaea > Thermoplasmatota > Thermoplasmata > RBG-16-68-12 > EA-27 > EA-27. Next base: position 1,548 of record JACQPO010000039.1, read on the forward strand.
CCTTCCATGAGGCGCAACACACCTGGAGCCCCAATCGTCCGGTACGCGAAGGAGGAGTAGACGCCGGGGAAACCGCCAAGGGCCTCGATGAACAGGCCGGAGTCGTCGACGAAGAACTCGCCGTCGACCTCGGCGGCAAGTGAGTCGACGGCGTACTCGACGACGTCGTCCAAGCGGTCCGCCTGGATTTCCGGATACGGACGGTCGAGCCGCTCAATCTGGATCCCCCGCGCGCGGAGGAGGGCAGACACCTCGCGGAACTTCCCCTCGTTCGTCGTCACGAAACGAATCACGTGTACCGTCCCCGCTCCTCGATTTCGCGGAGCTTCGCGATCGCGTACTCCGCGCCGGCGTACACTTCCCGGTAACCGACGAGCACCTCGTCGAACAAGTCGAGCGAGTCGAAGTGCGCGCTCGTCCAAGCCTCCTTAAGCAATCGGAGGTCGACGCCCTGCGCCTCAAGTGCATCCGTCTTCTCGCCCATGGACAGGTCGATGAGGTAGATGCGGCCGTCTCGCCACAGCATGTTCGACGTCGTGAGGTCCCCGTGGACAATTCCGTTGGCGTGAAGCGTCCCCGCCAAACGCCCAATCATGAGCGCAATCGGATTCGGGTCCGCAAGCCCCTTCTGGAGCGCCTCCTTCACCGTTGGTCCATCGACGAATTCCATCACAATCCGATGCCCATGAAGGTCCACGTCGTAGATTATTGGGACGGAGAGGCCGAGCTTGCGCGCCTCCCCCATAAGGCGGGCCTCCATGCGGATGCGGGACCTGCGCAGCTCGTCGTCCAGCTTCTCGTGGCGGTACGCCTTCGGGAGGCGGACCTTCTCGACCGCTGGACGGCCGTGCCACTCCACGCGACGAAGCTCCGCCTCCGCCCCCCGCTTCAGGAG
>JACQPO010000036.1 GCA_016207545.1 Methanobacteriota archaeon
CTACAGGACACCGTGCGGTTCATGGGGTACACGGCCCAGCCGGAAATCGCGTACAACATGGGCGACGTCGTCGCTATGCCGAGCATCTCCGAAGGGTTCCCGTACGCGCTCCTCGAGGCGATGGCGATCGGGAAACCGATCGTCGCGACGGACGTTGGCGGCGTGCGGGAGGCGCTCAACCACGGGGGCATCATCGTTCCACCGCGTTCGCCGCGCCTGTTCGCGGACGCAATTGTGACCCTCCTCCGCGATCCCCCGCTGCGGGACCTGCTCGGCCGCCTCGCCCGGGACCGCGCAACGTCCCTCTACTCGATTTCCACGTTCCTCGACCAGTACCGGGCCGTGTACGGGAGGTTCGCGGCGTGATGCCCTGGCCGCGCGGCACCGCGCTCGCGGACGTGCTCGCCCGGACCGTGGCGGAGGTCGAGCCGAGCGTGAAGGACTACTTGGAGGTCGCCGTCGTCCTCGAGATCGTCGGTGTTACGGACGACGTCGTGCGCCTCTACGGGTACGACGACGTGTTCGCCCTCGCGAGGGCGGTGGAGCCGCTCGTGGAGATGTACCGCACGGAGCCGCTCCCCGTGCCCGTACTGCCGATGACCCCGCCGCGCGGCTCCGCCATCCTGTTTTTCGCTGGGATGTTCTACAACCTATGGTGGGTCATCATGCTCGTCGCGCTGTTCCTCGGAGGGCAGAGTCTGTGGGCCTCCGTGCGGCTCCCGCCCGCGATCGCGACGAGCATCGGCCTCGGCGTCATCTTCGGCCTCGTGACGACCGGCGGGATCCAGCAGTTCGCCGCGTGGAAGATGACGTACTACCTGCTCCAGGACAACAAGCCGCTCGCCCGGTTCGTCGTCGGCAAGTCCCTGTTCTGGGGCGTCGTCGCGCTGCTCGCGGTCGCGTCCGGGTACACGGTCCTGAACGAATGGCTCCTGCCGCAGGCGCTCGGCATCACGGCGCTCACGGTCGTCTACTTCCTGCTCATCGGCCTGTTCCGGCTCCTCGTCGTCCCCGTGTACGCGATGAAGCGGTACCTGACGCTGTTCGCCGGCGCCCTCGTCGCCCTCGGGTTCATGTTCGGCAGCCTGTGGTTCCTCGATTTTGCGGGTCTGCCGCGCACGGACGCGACGATCGTGTCCCAGACCGTCGGCCTCCTGGGCCTCATCGCGGTCAGCGCCTTCTTCCTGTACGTGTACGTGTACCGGGAGAGGAGCCGTACGAACGGGCCGGACGAGCCGCCGTTCTACTCGCGGCCGGAGAAGCCTAGACGCGTGCAGCCGCCGCGGTTCGCCGTCCTGTTCCACGACGGCCTCCCGCTCATCGCCTACGGGAGCCTGTTCTTCGCCTACCTGTTCGCGGACCGGCTCGTCGCGTGGTGGGTCGCGGCTTCGAACACGGGCCAGGCAGCGGTGGCGGCCGCGGACACCGTGCTGCTCACGTACAACACGTCCTACCAAATCGGCGTCGACATGGCCCTCCTCATGCTCATCCCGCTCACCGGGGTGAAGTTCGTCTACATCTACCGGCTGTCGGACTCCATGCGCCGCGTCTTGCGCTGGTTGCCCGTGACGAAGCCCGGGGTGTTTGGCCGGTGGCTCGCGACGTTCTACAGCCGGATGATGGTGTCCGTGTGGATTGCGGGCCTCCTGTTCACGGGCGTCGGGCTGCTGCTCAGCAAGGAGATCATCCAATTCGCGGGCGGCGATGCGACGAGCCTAGCGGTGTTCCGCCTCGCCCTCATCGGCGTCTTCTTCTTCTCAATCTTCTTGGCGAACGCAGTGTTCAGCCTCGCGTTCCGGCGCACGTGGGGCCTGGCCATCCTCCTGTTCGCGGGAATCGTCGCGAACGTCTTCCTCGCGGTGAACTACGCGACGTCCGCGAACCCGTCCCGAGCGGTCCTCGGGTTCGTGTTGAGCGCGATCTACCTCGGGCTTGCGTCGATCCTGTACGTCTACACGTACACGGGACGCGCGGATTACGCGCACTACACGGCGATGTAGGCGGCAAGCCCAAGTCGCGAGTTTCCAAGGTTGCGTGCTTATTTATCGCCATGCCCTTCCTGCGCCCGTGGCCGCGGGCTCTCCGATGGACGCGTGGAAGTTCCTTGTCGGCGAGTGGCGGGGAAC
>JACQPO010000053.1 GCA_016207545.1 Methanobacteriota archaeon
CAGCACCTGGCCGCGTTGCAAGACCAGGTGGCGGGCACGCTGGCCCTGGCCGCCAGCACCATCCCCGGCGAGCATATCCTCCCTGGCATCCTGGGCGACTTCCGTCGCCGCTACCCGGGCGTGAACGCCATCGTGACCATCAGCGACTCGGCGGAGGTGGTGGAGCAGGCGGCGGCGCGCCAGTGTGACGTGGGTTTCATCGGTGCCGAGATCAAGCGCCGCTCCCTGGCGCTGCACAAGCTGGTGGACGACGAGCTGGTCCTGCTGGCGCCCGTCGACCATCCGCTGACCAAGCGACAGGCGGTCAAGCTCTCAGAAGTGGAGGGCCAGCCTTTCATCCAGCGGGAGGAAGGTTCCGGAACTCAGCGCAGCACGGAGGCGTTGTTGCGCCGCGTCGGATTCAATCTGCCACGGACGGCGTGCCCGCTGCGCGTGAGCTCCAGCCAGGCGGTCATCGCGGCTGTGGAAGCGGGGTTGGGACTGGCCTTCGTCTCGCGTCTCGCGGCGGCTCGCAGCCTCCAGTGCGGGGCCTGCCGCACCGTAAGCCTCGATGGGCGCTCCTTCATGCGCGGCATCTACTACACCTACCTGGAGAAGCACCAGCATTCTCGCCCGGCGCAGGCCTTTCTCACCTTCCTTGAGGGGTGGAGCAAGGAACGGGCCTAGCGCTCATCCCTCTGGTGCAAAGGTGCTACAATCCAGAGATTCCGGCAGCATTCCCCATCTGGACATGCCACAGGAGGCCGAGCTATGAGCTACAAAACGCTGCTTTATGAGGAGAAAGGCCGCGCGGCACACATCATCCTCAACCGTCCGGAGAAGCTCAACGCCCTGACGGTGGAGATGGGCGACGAGATTGTCGACGCCTTCAAGCGGGCGGGCGATGACGACAATATCAAGCTGGTGGTGCTCAAGGGCGCTGGCAAGTGCTTCACCACCGGCCACGACCTCAATGAGCTGGGCCTGATCTACGGCTGGGGCGTCCCCAAGCCGGGGGAGAAGGCCCCGCGGCCCAGCATCCGGCGGCGGCTGGTGGTGGACCGGGAGAAGCTGCTGCGCCCGCACCGCGCCGTCTTCGAGTCGTTCAAGCCCGTCGTGGCCCAGGTCCACGGCTACTGCCTGGAAGAGGGGCTGTACATGTCATTGATGACCGACATCGTCATCGCCGCTGACGACACAATCTTCGGCTTTCCGGGCCAGCGGCTGTCGGCGGCGGGCACCATGCTGGTGACCCACTCGCTTTTCGTGCACGTGGGGCCGAAGAAGGCGCGGGAACTGCTGCTGCTCGGCGAGCGGTTCGGCGCCGAGGAGGCCAAGACGCTGGGGATCATCAACCGGGTGGCGCCGCGCGCCAACCTGGACGAAGCGGTCGACAAGGTGGTGCAGTCGATTCTCCAGGTGCCCGCCGACGGCCTGGTGCTGGGCAAGGAGTACACGCGGCAGGTCTACGCCTCCCTGGGCGTGACGGACCAGTTCACACAGGCCGGCCCCGGCCACACCCTCATGACCAACCTGCGCTACGACCCGGACGAGTCCAACTTCCTCAAGGAGCGGCGGGACAAGGGCGCCATCGCCGCCGTGAGCAAGGTGCAGGGAGAGATGAAGGAAGGGAAGAAATAGAGGCGGAGGGAGAGCTGTTCGGGGTGAACGCGCCGACCACGAACGGAGGTCTGGTTGCGTCCTTCGACAAGCTCAGGGCGAACGAGCGCCACCTACAACGGGGCCGCGCCAGAGGGCGTAGGCGAAGAGCGGCGCATAGGCGGGCCGGGGCCTGACCGCCACCAGGCGCCTGTCCCGCAGCCGGACCTCCGCGAAGACCTCCCTGGCTAACTCCCGTCGCTGCTCCGCCGTGACACCGGGATGGTGCCACAAAGCGGGCAGCTCCTGCAAGAGGGCCGCCGTCCGGTCCAGGTTGGGAGTGAGCGCTTGGGGCGGTGGCGCCTCCAGGAGCCGGCGCTGGCGCTCCAGGGCCTGGAACTGGGCCTTGAACTCCTCGTCGGTGAGGGCTCCCCATAGGTGCTGCTTGCGCAGGTTCGCCAGGGCCGCCTCGATCCGCCGCCGCTCCAGGGTGTGGTCGGGCTGGGGTCCTTCCGCGGCCAAGGCCTTGAGCACGGCCGTGCGCCAGCCGGCGTCCAGACGGATCCCAGCCAGGACCCGCTCGGCGAATTCCCCTTCCACCCGGGGCGCCGAAAAAGAGCGGGGCCGCATCCCGCAGCGGCGCCAGCTATGGGCCATGCGCTGGTAGCGGTAGCCGTGGGAGCCGATAGTCATCCCGTGGAAGGGCTCGCCGCACTCATCGCAGGCCAGCACCCCAGTGAGGGGATAGACAGCGTGGCGCCGGGAGCGGGGGCTGACCTGGCCCGGGGCCCGGCGGGCTCGGCGGACCTCCTGACAGCGCAGCCACAGCTGCTTGACCTCCTCGGGTACTTCGTGGACCCCCTCCCGCACCTTCTCGTCCGGCTTCCCCCGATGGTAGACCACCTTTCCCTCGTAGAAGCGATTGTTGAGAATCGTGCTGATGGAGCTCTCCGTGAAGGGCTTCCCGTCGCTGGTCTGGTAGCCCTGGGCGTTGAGTTCCTGGGCCAGGGTCCGGAAGGAGTGCGTGCCGGAGGCGTAGCCCCGGAGAAGGACGAGGAGGGCGGGCATGGTCCTGGGGTTGGGGACGAGCCAGGCGCCGCGGCCGCTGGGCGATTTCCCTGTTTTGTAGCCCAGGGGAGGTCCGCCGATGGCCCGGCCGGCGTCGAACTTTTGCTCAAAGCCTGCCCGGACGTAGCGGGAGAGGTTGCGACTGTACTGCTCGTCCAGGGTCTCGTTGATGCGCTCGGCCAGGAAGTCCCGGTCGGAGCCGGAGATGATGCCCTGGGAGACGAAAACCACGGTCTTGCCCACGCGCTGCAGCTCTTCCTTGTACCGGATGCACTCAGCCTGCTTGCGCCCAAAGCGGCTGGTGTGGTCCACCAGCAGGACATCATAACGGTCCACCTTGGCATCCGCCACAAACTGACGGAACTCCCTGCGCTTGCTGGCGCTGCGCCCACTGACGAACTCCGTGTACCAGCGATCGCCCAGAGCGAGGCCGTAGCTCTCGGCGAACCGCTGAATGTTGCGACGCTGGATGTCGGGGCCGAAGCCGTCCCGCTGGTCCAGGGTGCTGTCCCGGATGTAGCCCTCAGCCCGCAGCCCCTTCAGGTCTTCGAAGGTCAGGTGCCTCTCGCCGTTCCTTATCCGATTCAGGATCGTCATCCCGTTCGCCTCCCATGATGACGCTCAGCGGGGGTGCCGCCAGCCGCCGCAGTGTATGCGAAGAAGGCATAGCCGTCAAGGCATTCTGGCCGTAAGATTCGGTGGGGTTGGGAAGGCCATGCTCCTTTTCCCAGGCCAGGGCGGAGCGCACCATGTCGGCCAGTATCTCCACCAGGAGCAGGGTATCTCCTGGGACAGACCATGTTGGCCGCCTGCGAAGGGGCTGGGCAGCCATCTACGCCGCCCCTTCTTGCCTCTGGGCATCGAGGAGCCGCTTGAGAGTGGCGTAGCCGATCCCCAGTTCGCGAGCGGCCTGTCGGCGCGGTACATCCCCGTGCTGAAGGCGCACAAGCATAGCGGAGAAGTGCTCCTGAAAACCTTCGCGTTCGGTCACTCGGGGTCTGCCGACGTGGCGGTTCAGCGCACGGGGCCGGTTCACGACCGCGGCGGTCTTTGTGCCGAGGTGGGGGCTTCGTTTCATGGC
>JACQPO010000066.1 GCA_016207545.1 Methanobacteriota archaeon
ATTCGAACCTGGGAACTCCTGCGAGACGGGATCTTAAGTCCCGCGCCGTTGTCCGGACTTGGCTACCCCCGCGCGGTGCGCATCCGGGCGGCGCTAGATAACGGTGCCGCCAACGGTTCGCGCCTCACGCATGCTTGGCGGTGACGTACACGTACAAGACGCGGTCCGTCGTCTCGTTCGCGACGTCGTGGTGCGTGTTCGGCGGCACGTAGGCGGCATGCCCCGCGGGGATCTTCGTGCGCTCATTCCCGGCGATGAGCGTCGCCTCCCCCTCCAAGACGAACAACAACTCCTCGCGGTCCTCCGTCGTGTGCTCCCCGACGCGTTGCCCGGGGGCGAGCGTAACGCAGGAGGAGGAGATCGCCCGCGCGTCGGGCGGGCTCAGTTTTCCGGGGGCGCGGAACGGCTTCACCCACACGGACCGCGCATCCTCCGTTGCGGGGATGAACCTTCCCCGGAAAGCCTTAATCCCCCCCGCGGATACCCGCGTTCGTGGCGCGGAAGCCGGGGAAGAAGGCGAAGGCCGCGAAGAAGGCGCCTCCGAAGCCAGCCCTCAAGAAGAAGCCGGCCAAACCGAAGGCGAAACCCGCCAAAGCCCCCGCGCCGGCCGCAAAGGCGCCGAAGCCCGCCCCCGTCGCGCGGCTCTTGAGGGAGGAGTTCGAGGAGGAGACCGTCTGTTCCCTCGAATTCCTGAGCGACGGCCGCTCCTTCATCGCCCGGATCGACACGAACCGCGGCGGGATGCGGGAGCACCGCGCCCCCTCCTTCATGGACCTCCTCGAGCTTGTCGCAGAGGACCTGCGCGAGGAATTTTCGGAAGCGTGAGCCGACAGGGCTAAGGCCCTCCCCGCGTTTCGCGGCGCGATGCGGCTCGCGGGCAAGGCCGCCCTCGTCGTCGGCGGGAGCGGCGGCATCGGTTCCGTGACGTGCCGCGAGCTCGCGAAGGAGGGTGCGAAGGTCGCCGTGCATTACGGGCGATCGAAAGCGACGGCCTTGGCGGTAGTGGACGAGATCAAGCGGATGGGCGGCGAAGCCCTCGCCCTGTCCGCGGACATCACGAAGAAGAAGGACGCGGAGAGGGTCGTCGCAGACGCAATGCGCGCGTTCGGCCGCCTCGATGCGCTCATCGTGTACGCGGGCCATCCGTTCGTCGTCGAGGAATGGTACGCCCCCTACGAGGCGTTGTCCGAGGAGGCGTTCCGCAAGCCACTCGAGGTCGACCTCATGGGGGCCATCTTCGTCACGCAGGCGGCGGTGCCCCACTTCAAGCGGGCGCAAGGGGGGAAAATCGTGCTCGTGGGATCCACGCCGCCGATTACGGGCGATAGCGCAGGCTTCACGTACCTCGTCGCGAAGGCTGGCGTCCTCGCGCTCACCCGCGGCCTCGCGCAATATCTCGGACCGTACGGCGTGCACGTGAATGCAATCGCCCTCGGGACGATCGCAACCGCGCCGATGGACACGCTCCCGCCGGACGAGCGGAAGAAGCTCGTCGAGGAGACCGCGCTGAGACGCGTCGGGACTGCGGAAGAGATTGCGCGAAAGGCCGTCTTCCTGTGCACGCCGGACAGCGACTACCTGACGGGCCAGACCCTCGTCGTCGACGGCGGATACGCGATGCGGTGACTCACGGCGGCCGGAACGAGAACCCCTCGAGGGGGAAGTCGAGCGTGGAGCCGCACGAGTGGCATCGCACCGCCAAGATCGCGCGGCCTTCCTGCAAGACGGTCCGGACCATCCAGTGGTGGCGACCGCAACGGCAGATGATCGAGTACTCGTCGGAAAAGCTCGGGACCCGGACGTGCAGCTCTCCGTCCACGGCCTTCCACGCCGTCACCTTCAGGCCCGATGCCTGGGCGAAGGGGAGCTCCACGGTCATCTGCCCGGGAACGGCGTCCGCATGGAAATAGGTTTGCCGGGGGGCGCCCGGGCCCGGTCGGAACGCCCAGGAATGGGCCCGTGGCGATTTGAACGCCAGTCGCCAGCACCCCAAGCTGGTAGGATACCAAACTACCCCACGGGCCCGCGGCCGCGAGTAAGAGCGGTCGGAATAAAAAGGTGCTCCCGCGGGTCACCGCTGCAAGGCTTCGGCGACCTGCCTCCCGAGCTCGCGCAACACGACGAGGACGAGCCCAAGGTTTGCGCCGGGGCGGAGCCGCGCGATCAGGGATGCGCTCGCTTTCCTCAGGTCCAGGATGACGAGTTCCCCGTCCTCGGAGTGCACGACCATGTAGTCCGGCTCGCGAAGGCCGACCGCCCCCGCCGCCGTCTTCGCGCTCCGGAGGGACATTGTTGCCATCGCGGTGAACCTCATCACGGGGATCGCGCCACCCGTCGCGTCGATGATCGGCAGGCCTTGGTCGTCGCCAAGCGCGAGGGATTCGATTTCGGGCGTGTCCCCGATCGCGCGACGAATGA
>JACQPO010000054.1 GCA_016207545.1 Methanobacteriota archaeon
ATGCCTCGCGCTCGCGACGGGCGTCTTCCTGTTGCCGCTCAGCGGTCCGTTCGGAACCCTCGTCGTGCTCGGAGGCCTTGCGCTGCTCGCAATCGGCGCGGCCCTCTACCGCACCCGCACGGCGGGAGTCTAATAGCCGAGTCCTTCCTCGATGCGCCCGAGTTCGATCGGCGTCGTCCGCATTCCGACCACGGCGCCCTTCGAGTTCGCGACGAGGCACGCCCCGACCTGGGCGGTCCCGTAGTTCGCGGTCGTGATCCTCGCGGGCACCTTGAGCACATTCTGGACGAGTTCGAGTTCCCGTTCCGAGGCGTGCGGGTGGACGAGCACGCCCTTGTTCGTCGCGACCCCCGCGCTCCCGATCGTCCGCATCCCCGCTAGAGTTCCGCGCACCGCCTCAACCCCGAGCGCGTCCGAGATGAGCCGGAGGGTCTTGTCGTCGTAGCCCGGGTGCACGACGGCCCCACGGTCGTTGCACAGGATGTTGTTCCCCGCGGCGTTCAGGCGGTGCGGGAGCACGAGGACGGGGAAGTCGCCGAACGCTCGGAGTTCTCCCTTCTCGACGAACCCCGTGACGACCGCGCCGTGGGAGTTCAGGGTGAGGAGGGAGCCAATCACGTTCGCCCCGCCAACGGTTGTCGTGATGAGGCGGACCTCGAGGGTCTCCGCGATCGTCCGCGTCGCCTTCGTCGGCAGCTCCGGCGCCGCGAAGACGACCTCCTCGTTCGCGGCGCAATAGACACCGACGTAGGGATTCCCGGCGAAGTCCTGCTTGCGGAGCAGCCTCTCACTCCTCCGGGAGCGAGACCTCCACGAGCTCGTCCTCGAATTTGATGACCTTCACCCGGATCTGGTTCGGCGGCCGCTCGATCCCGCGCCGCCACAGGATTTCGTTGATTTTCGGGTCAATCCACACGTCCTCCGTCTTCGCCTTCATGTGGCGGACGACGTGCTCCCGGATTGCCTTCACCGCACGGGGCGCGCGCTGGGTGCGCGGCACGCGGTGCACGACGCGCAACGGGACGATCATGATGCGTTCTTCCTCTTCCGCCATGGGTTCACATCTTCAGCTTGTTGCGCCGCCAGCTGCGGCGCTTCGGGTGACGGACGAACCGCCGCCGGGTCCGCTGCATGACCCACGCGGGCACCCGTCGGTTCTGCTTCACCTTCTTAAGGAGGCGGATCTTCTTGGCCGTCGGTTTGTTCTTCGCCATCGTCACCGCCTCTCGATCTTGATTTCCCGCTTCCGCGGGACGATCCGCCGCAGGATCTCCTGCAACGTGCGGTCGTCAATCATGCTTTGCACCCGCCCCGACTGCGCGAGCGCGATGAGCTGGGTCTCCACGGACTCCGCGATTTCCGGGTAGGCGAGTTCGATCCGGGCGAGCCGCTCGCGGGCCTCCGGCGTCAGGATTTGGCGGAGAATCGCCTGCCGCTGGGCTGCGACCTGCGCCGCCTGGGCCTCCGCGACCGCCCGCTCCTGCGCCTGTTGCTGCAACTCCGCCATGCGGCGGCGCCGGATCGCCTCGAGCTCGTCGTCCTCCATCACTTCGCCCTCGCGTACTTCGTCAGCTCGGGGTTCTTCGCGGCCAGCTCGAGGAGAATCTGATGGGACAGGTTGTCGAGGAACTTCTGCCCGGCGGGCGTGACCCTGCGCCCCTTCGCCTCCGCCTTCGTCACGTACCCGAGCACTTCGAGTTGCTGCAAGCATTCGCGGATGACCGCGCGGCTCCCCCTTCCCGGGTGGTACGGGGCGGACCCGTCGTCCCGCTTCCCGCCGAACTCCGCCGCCAACCGCTCGGAGCCGATCGGCCCCAGGACGTACACCTTCCGGAGGACCGCCGCCAGGCGCGTCCACCACCATTCCGGGCCTTCCGGCGCCTTCTCCGTGTGCACGCCCGTGCGCACGTACGGGGCCCACTCGGGCGGGGAGACCGTCCCCGCTTGCTTGAGGAGCGCGCTCGCCCGCTCGATGAGCAGGCCCGGTGGAACGTCGTACGCGGTCGTCATCGCAGACTTGCTCCCAAACGGCAGGAGATATAAAGCTATTCTCCCCCTATCCGGCGTCGGGGGTGGTCGGCGTCGTGAACATCGTGGTCGGGGTCACGGGCGCATCTGGCGCGCAGTACGCGTTCGCCCTCCTGCGCCACCTGAAGGATCACGTCGACCTCGTGATCAGCGAGGACGCGAAGAAGGTCATCGCGCACGAGATGGACGTCGGAGTGGACGCGTTCGCGAAGCTCGCGACGGCGGTGTGGCGGAACGACGACACGACCGCGCCGCCGTCGTCCGGCAGCTACCGGTTTGCCGCGATGGTCATCATCCCGTGTTCCCTCGGCACCCTCGGGAAGATCGCGTGGGGGATCAGCGACAACCTGATCACGCGGGCGGCGGCGGTGTGCCTCAAGGAGCGGCGGAAGCTGATCCTCGTGCCGCGGGAGACGCCGTTGGCGGCGACGCACATGGAGAACATGGTCCGGCTCGCGAACCAGGGCGCGGTCATCCTGCCCGCGATGCCGGGGTTCTACCACAAGCCGGAAACCGTGGACGACCTCGTGAACTTCATCGTTGGCAAGGTCCTCGACCAGCTTGGGATCGAGCATAGGTTGTTTAGGCGTTGGCGGGAGTGACATGACTTCGGTCGATGCGGCCGCAGCGTTGGCCTCGTTGGCGGACGAGTATTGGGAACGCCTGCTGGAGGACCAGCCCGTGTACGCGACCTCGCTCGGCGACCGCCGGTTCGACGACCGGCTGCCGGACATCACGCCCGAGGGGCGGGCCCGCCGCGTGGCGTGGCGGGACGAGTTCCTCGAGCGCGTCCGCGCACTTTCGGAGGACGAGCCCGCGGAGGAAGCCAGAATCACCCGCACGGCCCTCCTCGTCGACCTGGAGACGGACCTGGCCTACCTGCGATGCGGCCTTGACGAATGGACCGTGGACCCGCTCCACGGCCCGCAGGTGTGGTTCTTGAACATCGAGTCGTTCCAGCCCGTCCGAAGCGTCCCGGAAGCTCGGGCGATGGTGCAGCGATGGCGCGCGATGGGGCCGTGGGTCGGCGACGACATCGCTAACCTCCGCCGGGGACTCGAGGAGGGGAAGGTGGCAGTACGTGACGGGGTCCTGCGGGTCATCGAACAACTCGAAGACTTGAACGCGAAGCCGGTCGAAGAGTGGCCCCTCCTTCGGCCGCTTGAGGTCGGGCGCGACGATTGGTCGGAGGTGGACCGGGCCGAATTCCGGGAAGGCTTGACCGCCGCGGTTCGCGATTCCGTACGCCCCGCGTTTCTCCGGTACCTGGACTTCCTGAGGACCGAGGTTCTGCCAAAGGCCCGACCCCAGGAACGCGCGGGAATCTCCTACACGCCGGGAGGCCTTGATATCTACCGCCGGCTGATCCGCGTGTACACGGCCCTCGACTTTTCCCCCGATGAACTCCACGAAACCGGCCTTCGGGAGGTCGCGCGAATCAACCGCGAGACGGAGGAACTTGGCGAGGACGTGTTCGGCATCCGTGACCGCCGCGAGATCCTGCAGAAGCTGCGGACGGACCCGAGCCTGTACTTCACGACGCGGGACGAGGTCGCCGAGAAGGCAGGGAGCGCGCTCGCCCGGGCGAAGGCCGCAATCCCAAAGTGGTTCGGCCGCCTGCCGAAGGCGGACTGCGAGGTCGTCCGGATGGGCGAACACGAGGAGAAGCACTCGACGATTGCGCACTACCGCCAACCCGCGGCGGACGGATCGCGGCCTGGCCGGTACTACATCAACACATCTGCGCCCGAGACGCGGCCCCGATACGAGGCGGAGGCGCTTGCGTACCACGAGTCGATACCCGGCCACCACCTCCAAATCGCGATTGCGCAGGAACTTGAGGAAATCCCGAAGTTCCGCAGGCACGGCGGCGTTACGGCGTTCGTTGAGGGGTGGGGGCTCTACGTCGAGCGCCTTTCGGACGAGATGGGCCTCTATTCCTCGGACTTGGACCGGATCGGCGTGCTGTCCTACGACGCCTGGCGGGCTTGCCGCCTCGTCGTCGACACGGGGATGCATGCGTTCGGCTGGACGCGGCAGCAGGCGATTGACTTCATGGTCGAAAACACGGCGCTTGCGAAAAACAACATCGCCAACGAGGTCGACCGGTATATCACGTGGCCTGGACAGGCGCTCGCGTACAAGACGGGGCAGCTCGAGATTCTCCGACTCCGGGCGGAGGCGCAGCGGCGACTCGGCGCTCGGTTCGACATCCGGAGGTTCCACGACGTCGTGCTCGGGAACGGCGCCGTTTCGCTCGGAACGTTGCGGGCGGCGGTGGAGCGGTACCTGGCCCTTGCCTCATAGGCGTCCCGAGCGGCCGCCCGCCAAGATCGACCGCCCGTCCGCCCGCCAAGACCATCGGGGGAGGACCAGAATGGAGAAGAGTCCGTCCGCGAGGAAGACGATCGCGGCCCCGAGGGCGAGGAACCAGCCAGCGCCCGGGCCCCAGGAGATTACGTACCGCAGACCGCGGGTGATCCACCAGGAGTCGGATCCCGAGAAGCCCGCCACGGCGCCGGGGATCCCCGGAATGCCTTCAAGGGCCACGGGAAGGAAGACTGCCGTGTAGAGGATGGCGAAGAGGGCGAGCGTGGACGCGGCGATGCTGAGGAGGGCCGTGGACGGGGATGCACGCCCTCGTTGTCGCACGCCGATCCGCCGCATGACCGCCATCGTCCCGAGCGCGGCGGCCAAGACCGTGAGCCCAGCGACAAAGAGCAACACCGGACGGACGCCCTCGATTGCCTCGTAGTCGATCGGCGCCGCGGAGGATGGCATGGTCGAGTACTCCGTCGATCGCACCACGTACGCGCCGCCAAACAGCCCAAAGTCCCAAGCGGACCCGAGGATTTCTCCCACGAAGACTAAACGCTCCGATCCTATCACGGTCCACCACGGCAGCGCAAGCGCTGGCAGGACCATTGCCAGCGCGACCATGCCAGCGACGGGCCACTCGCGTGCGGGCATCGACTTCTCGTCATGGGATGGGATCGCAGGCATAAAAACCCAAGCGGGGCGATGCCCGCGTGGCCGTCGCCGGACTAGGCTCCGAGCGTCTCGACCCGGTCGAATTCCTTCCTGAGGAGCGTCATCTCCTCTGGGCCGAGACCGGTCGGCGTCACAGGGACGAACATCGTGGCCTCGTACACGCTCGCAAGGTCGTTCACCTTTTTAATGAATTTCAGGACGCGCTCGAAGCTGTTCTCCACGATCAGGTACTCGAGGCCGTCTAGGACGACCGCGCATCCCGGGTTGTCCTTCAGGAAATTGCTGAGCGACCGCATGATCTCGAAGTCGAGCCGCTTCGGGTTCACCGTCTTCGGCCCCTGGCTCGTGTCGGAGATCCAGTACAGCTCCGCTTCGGGAAGATCGTATTGCCGCCGGACTTTCTCCGGGAACGACGTGGACATGCACAGACCGCGAACGCCCCGTTTGACGACCGTGCGGAACCACTCGTACGCTGCGTGTGGCTCTTCCGA
>JACQPO010000012.1 GCA_016207545.1 Methanobacteriota archaeon
ACCGTCGGAATCCGGAGCAACGACGGCGTCGTGCTCGCGGCGGACAAGCGGGCGAGCAAGGGATTCTTCGTCGGCTCGAAGGTCGTGCAGAAGATCTTCGCGCTCGACGATGCGACCGCCGTGGCGATCGCCGGGCAGATGTCGGATGCAGAATACCTCGTGAACCTCGCGGGCTCGGGTTAATCGTGTATAGCGGGATGGTTCTGCTGACCTGCAGTCATACCGCCGCAGGCAGCTCATCTCCGCTCGGCTCCTGAGGGGGTTCTCTGAGAGGGAACTCCCACATGTCTCCCCTTGTCCGCGGTTCGCCGGCAAACGAAGTCGCGGTCGCGATTTCCAGGCCTATCCGTACTTCTTCACGATCCGTTCCACAATCTCCACGGAGGAGCCCAAGTAGTTGTCGGGATCGAGCACCGCGTCGATCCCCTTCTTCGTGAGCGCCTTCGCGATCGTCGGGTCCGCCGCCAACGCCTCCCGCAGATGGACGCCCTCCTCCCGCGCCCACCGCGCGGCCTCCTGCACGAGCCGGTGCGCCTCCTGGCGGCCGATCCCCGTGCCGACGAGGGCGATCATCACGGACTCCGCCATCGCCTGCCCCTTCGTCGCCTCGAGGTTCGCCCGCATCCGCTCCGGATAGACCCGTAGGTTCCGGAACACGTCCGCGAGCTTCGCGAGCAAATCGTCCGCGAGGATGAGCGCGTGCGGGATCAGGATCCGCTCCGCGGCGCTGTTCGTGAGGTCCCGCTCGTGCCACAGGGGGACGTTCTCGTACGCGGGGACGACGAAGCCCCGCACGATCCGCGCGAGGCCGCACACGTTCTCGCTCGTCACCGGATTCTCCTTCTGCGCCATCGTGCTCGAGCCCACCTGGCGGTCGCCGAACGCCTCCGCGGCCTCCCCGATCTCCGTCCGCTGGAGGTTCCGCACCTCCGTCGCCATCTTCTCCGCGCTCGCGGCGACGTTCGCGAGGAGCGCGAGGAGCTCCGCGTACCGGTCGCGGCCGACGACCTGCGTGGACGCCTCCTCGTATCCGAGGCCCAAGTCCCTCGCGACGAGTTCCTGGAGCTCGAGCGCCTTCGGGCCGAACGCCGCGCCCGTGCCGACGGCCCCGCTCATCTTGCCCACGCAGATCCGGGGCCGGGCCTGACGCAGCCGCTCGAGGTGGCGGTGGACCTCGAGCGCGAACACCGCCATCTTCAGGCCGAACGTGATCGGCACCGCCGCCTGCCCGTGCGTCCGGCCGAGCATGACCGTGCGCTTGTGCGCCTCCGCGAGCGCGAGCAAGGCGGCCTTCAGCTGGACGAGGTCCTCCTCGAGGATCGCGAGCGCGTCCCTCAGCTGCAGCGCGGTCGCGGTGTCCGTGATGTCGTTGCTCGTCGCGCCGAGGTGCACGTACTTCCCCGCGGGGCCCGCCTTCTCCGAGAGGGCCAGGACGACCGCCATCACGTCGTGGCCGATCTCCCGCTCGATCTCCTGCATGCGGTCCCACGAGACGGTTTTCGTCGTGGCGGCCTTCGCGATCGCGTCCGCGTCCGCCTTCGCGAGGGTCCCGACCTTCGCGTGCGCCCGCGCGAGCGCGGCCTCCACGTCGAGCAACCGCTGGAGCTTCGCCTCCTCCGAAAACAAGGCCTTCATCGGCTTCCGGCCGTACCGGAAGTCGAGGGGGCAGACGACCACGCGCGACGAAAGCCAACGACTCCCTTAAAACCCTTCGGTGGCGGCTACGGCTTCTCCAGTTCCTTGCGCCGCAGTTCGCGCACCCGCCGGATGGGCAGGTACAGGACGGCGACGCCGACGAGGAAGCCGAGGAGGAGCGCGACCCAGTACGGCCCCGCGCCCAGCACCTGCGGTGGCGGGGGCGGGCCTTCCTGCACGTACACGAACGCGACGGCCTTGTTGTTCCCAATGTCCGTCTCCGTGACCGCGCGGTCCACGATGACCGTGATCGTGTGCCGGCCCACGGACCAGTCCCGGTCCGATGTGTACACGGTCGTTCGGCTGGCGGGCTTGAGGGGCTTCTCGGCGGTCCCGACCGTCGCCTCGCCGAGGAGCGCGCCGGTCGCTTCGTCCCCGTCGTACACCCGCACGCGCACGCCGTACACGGGTTCGTCGCCGTTGTTCCGCACGCTCGTGGAGACGTTCCCGCGGGCCACGCCGCCGCTCGCGGGGCCGAGGTTCATCACGACGTCCGCCGCGAATACCGCCAAATCCGGCTGCCCGCGGAACGCGAGGAGGGACGCACCTTCCGCGACGAGCACGAGATTCCCCGCCACGATCGGCGCGCCAAGGCGGGCCCGCCCGGCCGTCGCGTTGCGGTCGAGCACGCTCCCGTCCCCCGCATCGAGGGTGACGAGGTCGAACGAGGTGCCGTTCCGGGCGGAGAGGAAGACGCGTCCGTCCGCGGCCGCCATGTCCTCGCCGCCAACGGGGGCGCGCAGGGTTCCGCGGACCCACTCAATCTGCCCCGTCGCCCGATGGAACGCGTACACGCGGCCGTCCGAGCGGCGCGCGACGACGACGTCTCCCGCGATCGCGGGCGTGCCCTCGGTCGCCTGCGGGGTCGCGTGGGACCACACGGCGGCACCGCCAAACCGGCGGTCGATTGCCCAAAGGTCTCCGGACACGTCGAGGTACACGTACGAATCCGTGACGACGGGCGACGCGGTCACGGGGGCGCCCGCGGCCACGCGGTGGAGTTCGTCCCCCGTCCAGCCGCCGGATTCCGCCGGTCCTTGATCGCCGTCCGCGAGTCCCTGGAGGTCGAGGAA
>JACQPO010000043.1 GCA_016207545.1 Methanobacteriota archaeon
CTCGATGTTCTGCCTGCGGATGCAGCACCGCCACCGGACGCCCGTGGGCGTCAGCGTAACTGGGTCATGCTGATCGACCTGAAGCGCTGCGACGGATGTCGCCTGTGCACGTCCGCTTGCGGGAAGGCTCACTTCGTCCCTTCTGGTCAGGAGTGGATGAAGGTGTACAAGGTCCAGGGCGAAGGAGGCGAGTACTTCCTCCCCCGCCCCTGCATGCACTGCGAGAACGCGCCGTGCGCGAACGTGTGTCCCGTAGGGGCGACGTTTCAGCGCTCGGATGGGCTCGTGCTCATCGATCACCGCCGGTGCATCGGGTGCCGGTACTGCATGGCTGCATGTCCCTACAACGCCCGCCACTTCAACTGGGAGGAGCCGCCCCACACGCCGGAGGAGCTCGAACATCCGTACTCGCCGGAGGAGCCTTGGCCTCACCGACGCGGGACCGTTGAGAAGTGCACCTTCTGCGCGGAGGAATTCTCGGAGGGAAAGCTCCCCGCCTGCGTACAGGCATGTCCAATGAAAGCGATCTTTTTCGGCGACGCCTCGGAGGACGCGGTGTCGAATGGCGTGGAGACTTGGAAGTTCTCGGAGGTCCTCAAGCGGGAAGGCGGGTTCCGCCTGAAAGAAGAGCTAGGCACGCGGCCCCGTGTGTGGTACCTGCCGGCCAGGCGGTGAATCGGTGGCAGAGCTGACGGACACGGAACGGGTTCTGCTCGGGCCCTTGGCGAATTGGAGCACGAGGTTCAAGGCCCTCGTCGCGGTGCTCGCAGCAATCGTGGCGTGGGGCGCCTTCGCGTACCTCATGCAGGTCCAGCGGGGCCTCGTCGTTACGAACATGCGGGACACGGTCTCATGGGGCGTCTACATCGCGAACTTCGTGTTTTTCATCGGGATTAGCCACGTGGGCGCGCTCATGTCCGCGATCCTGCGCCTCGCGGGGGCAGAATGGCGCCGGCCCATCACCCGGATGGCGGAGGCAATCACCGTCTGTTCCCTCTTCGTCGGCGCAGCAATGCCCATCATCGACCTCGGCCGCCCGGACCGGCTCCTGAATGTCTTGTTCTACGGTCGCCTGCAATCCGCCATCCTTTGGGACTTCATATCCATCTTCACGTACCTGACCGGTTCCCTTCTCTTCCTGTACCTGTTCCTCATTCCCGACCTCGCCCTCCTGCGGGACAAGTTACCGAATGTGGGCCGCTTCCGCCGGTGGCTCTATGCGAAGTTCTCCCTGAACTGGCACGGGACCCCTGGGCAACGGCGCCGCCTTGACCGCAGCATCGGGATCTTGACGATTCTCATCTTGCCGATCGCGATTTCCGTCCATACGGTCGTTTCATGGATTTTCGCGATGACCCTGCGTCCTGGCTGGAACAGCACAATCTTCGGACCGTACTTCGTTGCCGGGGCGCTGTTCTCCGGCGTCGCTTCCGTCCTCATGGCGATGGCGCTGTTCACACATTTCTACCGCCTGCAGGCTTTCGTCACGAAGCGCCACTTTCGTAACCTCGCGCTCATCCTACTCTCCCTCGACGTCGTTTACATCTATTTCACGCTCAACGAGTACCTGACCGTGGCGTACAAGCAGCCCATTGGCGAAGCGGGGCTCATCGCAGCCCTCTTCGGCGGGGAGTTCGCCCTCGCCTTCTGGATCATCCAACTTGGCGGCCTCCTCGTCCCTGCCGTCCTGCTCGCGCTTCCTAAGCTCTCTACGGGGCGCATCGTCGTCGCCGCCACGCTCGTGAACGTCACGATGTGGCTCAAACGGTACGTGATCGTGGTCTCCACCCTCGCCACGCCTCAAATGCCACAGCCCTGGGGTGCGTATTTCCCGAGTTGGGTCGAGCTTTCGATTACCGCCGCCGCATTTGCGGGCTTCGTCCTCTTGTACGCGCTGTTCTCCCGCTTCTTCCCGATCGTGTCCGTCTGGGAGGTCACGGAGGTCCCGGAGTCCGTCCCCCACCCAGTGGGAACCGCGGCGGAGGTTGCCCGATGAGGCGACACGTCCCCCTCGTACTCCTCGTCCTTCTCGCCGCAGGGCCCGTAGTCGGATCCCACGGTGGTCCTCACCCCTCGCGCCTCGACCTCGCCATTCCGTCGATGTGGGTCGGCGAGCAAGGGATTCTCTTCGCCACACTTCGCTTCCCTTGGGGGGATCCCGTTCCCGGAATGCAAGTCGTCTTCGAGCTCGAAACAACGTTTGGATGGCTGGAGCTCGGTCGGAGGTTCACGAACGCGGACGGGGAGGTTTCTTTGGAGTACGTTCCGACCGGGGCGGGTACGTTTGCCTTCCGCGTCCGCTTCGAAGGAGGACCAGATCTCGACCCGTCGGAGGACGTAGAAACCGCAACCATCGGAGACGTGGCGAGAGACACGCCGTTCCCCACGGCCACTGCAATTGCGTTTGTCGTCGCTGTGGTTGTCGGTTCGGTCTGGGGGGCCTACGCGTTCGTGCTGCTCGAGCTGCGCGGGATTTGGATTCAGGGCGGAGGCCGCCCACGGATCAGGGGTCGCCGGGGGGTCCGGGCGAAATGATCCGAGGATTGCGTTCCAACTCGAACGTATGTATGAACGCCGCGAGAGCGCACGATTCGCGGAGGAGGTGATGCGATGAGCGCTCCAGCCCCCGCTGCCAAGGTGAGCAATGTCCCAATGATCATTGGGGCCCTCGCCCTTGTGCTCGCCATTGCCGCACTCGCGTGGACGGCCATGCAGCCTTCGGCTGCACCCCGCGCCCCTGTGGTGCGGGAATTCGTCCTCGTCATGGGAGAAGGGGAGATCCTGGCCGGGTACAACACGACGGGCGGATACGTCGTGCCTATCGACTCTCCGGAGGCGGACGAGGAGATGGTGGTTGGCGAATTCCACCGGTGGGAACCGGGCGTCCTCGTGGCCTACGTAGGCGACACCATCCGATTGACCGTCCGGAACCCACGCAGCAACGACCACTCGTTCAGCATGCAGGCGGAACCGGGCGCATTTTCGGGTGTGACGAGCACGGGCGACATTTTAGGCAGGACGAACAGTGGCTCGCCCACGGGCACCGAGCAGGTGATCGAGTTTAAGGCCCTCTCGCCCGGCGTGTACAAGTTCATCTGCAACACGCCGCACGACCACCTAAACAACAAGTGCGACGAGGATCACTCGAGGATGGTGGGCTATCTGGTAATCCTCGCGTAGGGGCGGCTGCCCTGGCCGCCCCCCTTTCCCTCTTGCCCAAGACAGCTCGGAGGCCGCGGTCGGCGCACGGACGGCGATTGCGGGGGGCGCGAGGGTCGCACGGAGCGAGCGCCCTTCCCCTTTCTCTCCAGGTATGCACGGTATGTGCGGAGCCCTTTAATGGTCGTCCAAGAACCGCAGACCGTGGACCTTCGGAGCCTGCGCATCTCCTTCCCGCTCAAGAAGCGTCTGTGCTACTTGAGTGAGGGCTTGCGCCGGGTCGTGGAAGTGTACCGCCCGGAGGACGTCCCCGCGGCCCGCGCGTACGCCGAGGAGCACGGTCTCCCCCGCGCGGAAATCGTCGTCTCGGGTCGCGGCCCCGTGCTCGTCATCGGCCGCACGCAAGAGGACGTCGATGTCACCTTGAGGCTTCACCAGGAGTGGAACGGACTCCAACGGGACCCGGACGAGATCGCTCGCGACCTCGCGCGCGTGAAGTTCCGGATTCCCGGGAAGGCGATTGATTCCTTCGGCCATGCACCGCCCCAACACCTCCTGCACCACGGACACCACACCCAGGAAGTGCTCGACTTCCAGCCGTGCGGGCTCTCGGAGGGCGAGGTCCGGCGGGAGATGACCCGCCGCCTGCGCGCGCTTGCGCGCCACCGGCTCCTGTGAGTCGTTCGACGCCCGCCGACACGGGGTTCGGCGCTCCCAAGTCTTATATACGGGTAGGCTCTACGCGCCGCCCGTGCAGCGGTCCCTTATGGAGAAGATCGCCGGGGAGATCGTCCTCTCGGAGGAACCCGGCCGGACCCTGCGAAAGTGGCGCGAGGAGATGAAGATCTCCGTGAAGGAGTTGAGCGGCCAGCTCGACGTGACGCCGTCCGTCATTTCCGACTACGAGTCCGGGCGACGGCGTTCCCCGGGCGCGCAGACGATCCGCCGCCTCGTCCAGGCGATGCTCGAGATCGACGCAAAGAACGGGGGCCAGTATGCGGCGCGCTGGAACACGGTGCAGAACGAGGCGATCCCCGCGATGGCGGAGTTCGTCACGGGTGTCCCCGCGCGGGAATTCCTGGCCGCGATCTCCGGGAAGACCCTCACGAAGAAGCTCTCTCTCGACCGCGAGATCCGCGGGTACACGGTCATCGACAGCATGAAGGCGATCACGGGGCTCGGAAAGGACTATCTGCAGATTTTCGGGTACACGACGGAACGGGCGCTCATCTTCACGGGGGTGAAGTACGGGCGGTCGCCGATGATCGTGATCCGCACCCACCCGCTGAAGCCCGCGATGGTTGTCTACGCGAGGCCTCAACAGGTCGACGAGCTCGCAATCCGACTCGCGGAGCTCGAAAACGTCATCCTCGCGCGGACGGACTTGGAGACGGACACCCTGATCCAGCGATTGGAGCGATTGGCATGAAGGCAGGAATCGTGAGCTACGGTGCGTACGTGCCGCGATACCGCATCACGCCGAAGGACATCGGCGCGGTGTGGGGCGTCGACGGCGAAGCGATGGGCCGCGGGTTGAACATCCGGGCGAAGAGCGTGCCCGGTCCCGACGAGGACGTCATCACGATGTCCGTCGAGGCTGCGCGCGACGCGTTGAAGAAGGTGCCCCGCCTCGATTCCAAGGACGTCGGCGCGATCTACGTGGGTAGCGAGAGCCACCCGTATGCGGTCAAGCCCTCGGCGACAATCGTCGCGGAGGCGATTGAGGCGGCGCCCGTGCTCACCGCCGCGGACTACGAATTCGCGTGCAAGGCGGGCACCGCGGCGATGCAGACGTGCATGGGCCTCACCCTTTCCGACATGTACCGATACGGGTTGGCGATCGGCGCGGACACGTCCCAGGGTGCGCCGGGGGATGCGCTGGAGTTCAGCGCCTCCGCGGGGGCGGCGGCTTTCATCATCGGTCGCGACCACCTGATCACCACGATTGACCACACTCTCTCGTACACGACGGACACCCCGGACTTTTGGCGGCGGGAAGGGCAAGCGTACCCGTCCCACGGCGGCCGCTTCACCGGCGAGCCCGCGTACTTCAAACACGTGATCAGCTGCGCGAACCTCCTGTTCAAGCGGGCGGGCACGCGGCCGGAGGACTACGATTTCGCGGTCTTCCACCAGCCGAACGGGAAGTTCCCCGTGCGCGTGGGAAAGATGCTCGGGTTCACGGACAAGCAGATGGACACCGGCCTGCTCGTGCGGGAGATCGGCAACACGTACAGCGGCGCGATCATGCTCGGCCTGTGCGCGATCCTCGACGTCGCGAAGCCCGGCCAGCGAATCTTCGCGGTCGGCTACGGATCCGGCGCGGGGAGCGACGGGTTCGACATCACGGTCACGAGCGGCCTCGACGAATTCGACCGGAAGGCGGGGCGGACGGTCCGCTCGATGGTCGAGTACGCGAAATTCATCGACTACGCGACGTACGCGAAATTCCGAGGAAAAATCCGGATGCGGGAGGGATGACCGTGCGGCCCGTCAGCGTCCTCGGCATCGGGGAGACACAGTTCGGCGAGCTGTGGGACCGCTCGTTCCGGGAACTCGGGATCGAGGCGGGTCTCCGGGCGATTTCCGACGCGAAGATTGCCGCGGAGCAGGTGGACGCGCTCTACGTGGGCAACATGAGTGCGGGGAAGTTCATCGACCAGGAGCACGTGTCCACGCTTGTCGCAGACTACGCGGGGCTCGCGGACCAACACCTGCCCACCGTCCGCGTCGAGGGTGGCGGGGCGTGCGGCGCGATCGCGATCCAGCAGGCCGCGATGTCGATCGTCTCCGGCGTGCACGACATCGTCGTCGTCGGCGGCGCGGAGAAGATGACGGACGTCGGCGACCTCGAGGCGATGCAGATCCTGTCGAGCACGACGGACCAGGAATGGGAGTCCGTGTTCGGCGCCACGTTCGCCGGGCTGTACGCGATGATGGCC
>JACQPO010000047.1 GCA_016207545.1 Methanobacteriota archaeon
CACCAACGCGACGCTGCCGGCGGTGCCGACGTCGAGTGAGAAGTGGCCGCCGCGCAACGGCCCAGGGAAGATGGAGACCTCGCGAGACCCCGGGGCGAGCCCTTCGATCCGCGCGTTTGCCACGGAGGCCACCGCACGGAGCGCGGTCACGTGCTGCGCCGCCAATCCCGGGTTCGGGCGCTTCGCGCGGATGTTCCGCACACGGACCTCCTTGCCCGTGACCGCCGCGAGCGCGGCGGCGTTCCGCAGCAACTGCCCGCCGCCCTCCCCGTAGGAACCGTCGACGTCGATCACGCAATCGCCCGCAGAGGAGTTGACGGGATGGAAGCCTCTGCCTCGCGGAGTTTCATCCCACTCCCTCCGGGTCCGGGGACGCTGAAACCGCCGGCGCGACGACGGGCGCGGGTTCTCGGCGATGAGGCAAGTAGTGCTTGAGGAGTTCGATGCTGACGAACGTGATGACGACGCCGGCCGCAATCCACAGGACGTCCTCGACGGTCGGGTACAAGATGTGGAGGGCCGCCCGGGCGCCCGGGATGTGGAGAAGGGCGACGATGAGGGCGGTCTCCCAAGCGACGGTCACCATGAGCCACTTATGAGGTCTCGCCCGCAAAATCGTGAACGTGAGGGAGCGACAGTTCAGGGCGAGGGCGAGCTCCACAAAGACGAGCATGAGGAACAGGCGCGTGCGAGCCGCGTCGATCCCGTCCTGGAGGCCCGAGATGAAGGCGAGCGTGAGGACGGGGGTCTGGACGAGGACCGCGAGGAGGAGGAAGGCCTTCACGTCCCGGCTGAACACGGGCTCGTTCGGCGGGCGAGGGGGGCGCTCCATGAGGTCCGGGTCTGGCGGTGCGAATCCGAGCGCGAGGGCGGGCAACCCGTCCGTCGCGAGGTTGATGTACAGGATGTGGACCGCGAGGAGGGGCAGCGCGCTCTCCCCCTCGTAGCCGAAGAACCGAAGGACGAAGAGGGCGCCGATGCTCAGCACGGCAATCTCGACGAGGTTCGCTTGCAACAGGTAGGCGAGGTATTTCTTGATGTTGTCGTAAATCCACCGGCCCAGCTCGATCGCGCGCACAATCGATGCGAAGTTGTCGTCCGCGAGCACGATGTCCGCCGTCTCCTTCGTGACGTCCGTGCCCGTGATCCCCATCGCGATGCCGATGTCCGAGCGCTTGAGGGCGGGGGCGTCGTTCACCCCGTCCCCCGTCATCGCGACGACGCGGCCGTTCGCCTGCCACGCGCGCACGATCCGCAGCTTGTGGGCCGGGGAGACGCGGGCGTACACGGTCACCTTGTCCACCATCGATTCGAACTCCCCGTCGCCCAGGGAGTCGAGCTGCGTCCCCGTGAGGATGAGGTCCCCCTCGTGGTAAATCCCCATCTCCTTCGCGATCTCGAGCGCCGTGAGCTTATGGTCGCCGGTGATCATGATGGGCTTCATGCCGACCCGGAGGGCGACTTGGACCGCTTCCTGGGCCTCCGGGCGGGGCGGATCGATCATCCCAACGAGGCCGAGGAGCGTGAACGCCTCCTCCAGGCGTTCCCCCGCAGCCAAGTCGGCATCGACGGGCAGCCCCCGCTCCGCGACCGCCAACACCCGAAGACCGACGCGCGCCATCGCGTCGTTCGTCTCCAGGATCCGGCGGCGGTCCGATTCCGTCAGCGATCGCGGTCCGCCCACCTCGCGCACGTGAGTGCACCGCTCGAGGACGACCTCCGGCGCGCCCTTCATGTAGGCGACCGGCGCGCCGTTTCCGACCTCGTGCACGGTCGTCATCCGCTTCCGTTCCGAGCTGAAGGGCACCTCCGCGATTCGGCGACTCTGCCGGGGCACCTCGTCGCGTCGCAGCCCCACCTTTTCCGCAAGGACGACCAACGCCCCTTCCGTGGGGTCGCCGTGCACGATCCACGCGCCGTCCTGCTGCTCAAGGGTCGCGTCGCTGCACAGGAGCGCCGCGCGGCCCAGCCGCTCGACCTCCCGCCGCAGGCCGTCCTCTGCGGGGCGCCCGTCCGCGAGCACTTCCCCCCGGGGTTCGTACCCCGCGCCCGTGACCTGGATCCGCCGGCCGGCGACGTACACGTCGCGCGCGGTCATCTCGCCCTTCGTCAGGGTGCCGGTCTTGTCCGAGCAGATGATCTGCGTGGAGCCGAGGGTCTCGACCGCCGGCATTCGGCGCACGAGGGCGTTCCGCTTCGCCATGATGTGCATCCCGATCGCGAGCGTGCCCGTCACGATCGCGGGCAAGGCTTCGGGGACCACCGCCACGGCCAGGGCGATGCCGAAGAGCAGGACGCCGACGAAGAAGGCGAATCGCACGCCGCCCCCGAGGAAGTACTCCTCGGCGAGTTCGACGGCGATGACGACCAGGATGACCCCGAGGACGAGGAGGCCGAGCTTCCGGCCGATCTCGTCCATCCGTCGCTCGAGGGGCGTCCGCTCTGGCTCCACCTCCGCGAGCTCCTTCGCAATCTTCCCGAACTCCGTCGCCATCCCCGTGGCAACGACGACCGACTTCCCCTTCCCGTACGTGACGACCGTGCCGGAGAACGCCAGGTTCGTGCGGTCCGGGAGCGGCGTCGTGGGCAGGAGCGGCGCAACCGTCTTCGCGACGGGGAAGGACTCGCCCGTCAGGGACGCCTCGTCGATCTGCAGGTTCACGGATTCCAGGACGCGCATGTCCGCGGGCACGCGATCCCCCGCCTCGAGGAGGACGACGTCCCCGGGCACGAGGTCTTTGACCGGCACCTCCTTCGCGTTGCCGTCCCGCACGACCGTGCATGTCGGACTCAGCATGCGCTTTAGGGCCTCGAGCGCCCGCTCCGCCCGGTATTCCTGCGCAAACCCGAGGACGACGACGAAGACGACGATGATCCCAATCACGATCGCGTCGATCCATTCCCCGAGCGCCGCCGACACGACGGTCGCGGCGAGCAGGATCGCGAGGAGGAGGTTCGCGAACTGCTTCAGGAAAACGCGGATCGGGGACGTCCGCTTCTCGCGGACGAACTCGTTGGGGCCATGGCGGGCGAGGCGCGCCCGAGCCTCCTCGGAGGAGAGGCCGAGGGCGCCGGAGTCGAGCCTGCCAAGCACCTCCTCCGGCGGGAGGGCGTGCCACGATTCGCTCACGCGCGCGCTATCGGAGGGGCATATATAACGAATGCGTGGGGTTGCCCCGAACCCGCCGTACGCCACCGAAGAGACATCGACTCAATGGGGGGCCGCGTACCGCAGGTTCGCGATCCACGCCTCGTCCGCGACGCGGGTCGGACGGCCGTGGCCGGGGAACACCTTCGTCTCCGGTGGCAGCTCGTACAGCCGACGCAAGGACTGGAAGATCATCGCCGGACTGCCCCCCGGCCCGTTCGTGAACCCGAACGTGCCGCGCATGAGCGTGTCGCCCGTGAACAGGTATCCCGCCTCGGGCGCGTAGAAGCAGACGGAGCCCTCCGTGTGGCCCGGCGTGTGCAACACGCGCAACGCGATGGAGCCGACCTCGACGACGGTCCCCTCCTTGAGGACGACGTCCGCCTTCGAAGGCGCGATCGGCTTGGAGATGTACCAACGCGGCTCCTTCGCGACCTTCTCCAAGCGGTACGCATCCGCCTCGTGGATGCCGACCTTCGCGCCCGTCTCCTTCGCGATCGAGACGTTGTCCGCGACGTGGTCCGCGTGACCGTGCGTGTTCAGGATGTGGGTCAGTGTGATCCCGAGTTCGCGGATGCGCGGGAGCACCTTCGTCCCGGCGAGCGCGGTGTCGATGAGGACGCCATGCCTCGTGGCGGCGTCGTACACGAGATACACGTTGTTCTCGAGCGGCGGGACCACGAAGGTCTCGACGTCCATCGGCGCGGGGACACGGCGCCTCGGACATAAAGATTGCCCACGTGGCGTAGATCCTCGGCGTCTTATGATTCGCGCGCGTTCCCAAGGACGGGAGATCGCATCGACACACGGGGGAGCAAAGGGACTTGTAGGCCACCCGCGTTCGTCCGCCCGCCATGGGCACCGGCGGGTTGAACTACGTCTGCCCGAACTGCGGGAATCCTTTGTTCTTCACGTTCCGCGTCGTGGAGACGAAGGGGGGGATGCAGAAGCGCGTCCATTGTCCGGGGTGCCGCACGGTGTGGGTCGTGGACCTCAAGATGGTCCCGGAAAAGGAAGGGGCTCCGTCCTGATTGCCACCCATGCGGCTGGCGGGAATCGAACCCGCGTTAGAAGCTTGGGAAGCTTCTGTCCTTCCATTAGACTACAGCCGCGCGCTCGGCGGGAGGCGGGGCGCCGACTTAAACGTTTCATCACGGCCGCGTTGGCTTCACGGTCTCGAGCTGAGAGATGATGTTCCAAATCTGCGTGCGACCGTGGAGCGGAATGTTCGGATCGTTCGCGAGCTCGTCCAAGATGTAAATCGCGCTCGCGACCCGTACGTCCAGCGCGTCTTGCGTCTTCATGAGGAGGCTTTTCGCCTCAGAGGCCCCCCTCCGAATGTTGCGGGGCACGGAGGTGTCCTCGGCCAACTGATCGAGGACGTCCATAACTTGCTTGAGCTTCACATCCGAATCCATGGTCTCCCACCTGCCACCAGGGCATTGTGCTCAACCGATCTCCTTGACTTGACCGCTCTCTTTGTACGTCGTAACGACCATAAGGGTTTTGGTGTCCTTGATCCCGGGAATCGGCCCGAGGGACTTCATCACGAACTCCTTGAGCCCCTTGTAGTTCGCGAACCGCGCCTTCGCGATGATGTCCGTATCGCCCGTGACGAGGAACACGTCGAGGACCGGCTCGAACTTCGCGACCTGCGTCGCGATCCGGTCCGCCTCCTTCGTGTCGACTTTCAACGTGATGATTGCGCCCACGGCGTCCTCGCCGTACAACATCGACAACGCGTCTTCGATGTCCCGTGACGGCGCCGCCATACGGCCGTGGGATTCCGCCTGTCCGTCTTAAGGTTTCCCTACTGCTACTGCACCTTCGCGCCGCACGTCCGACAGTAGGCGTCGTCCGGCGGGACGAGGGAGCCACACGAGGGACACGTCCGCTCCGCGGGCAATTTCGCTCCGCACTTGCGACAGAACGCATCGTCCTCCGCGACCGCGGTTCCGCAGTTCGTACACGCACGCGCCTTCGGCGAGGGCGGGGTTGGCGGCGGGGGAGCGGCGGTGGCCGGAGTCTGCGGCCCCGGCGGCGGAGACACGGTTTCGAGCGCACGTCGCGCACGAATCGCGTCGCGCAGCGCGACATCATAGTCCTGCGCATCAAACGCCACCTGCGCGTCCGCGAGATGGCGCTCCGCTGTCTGAACGTCCTGACCATGACTTCGCGCGGCCTCGATCTCCTCGCCCGCCAGGTTCAGGGAGAAGCGGGATTGCGCGTAGTTCGGCGGCAGTTCCTTCGTCAGCTTCTCCTTCGTCGTGATCTCCTCGACGGGAGCCGCGGCGGGCGTGCCCTCAATCTTCGCGAGGTCGCCCTGCGCCTGGTATCGCTGCTTCGCGGCCCGGAGCAGGCTCTTCGCTCGGTCCGCCAACTCGATCGCGACGCGGTAGTTCCTCGTGCGGTACGCCGCGTCCGCCTCCCGGATCGCGTCGTCCGCCTCTTGGCTCCGGACGCCGCCGCGGGCGAGCGTCTCCGCAATTGCCTTCGTCGTGAGGATTGCGTTGTGAGCGCGGTCCGGAAGGTCCGCGGTGTCCATGCGCCTCTTTCGGCGCGCGCGGAGGAACCGAAGCTCCAGGACGAGCACGCCCATCAGGATGACGACCATCGCGATGACTACGACGGTGCGGATTACTTCATCCTGGGTCGCCACGCGCGCGCGAGCCCAGTGTCCGCTTAAAATGGTTTCCTCCAAATTTCCGGCGGGGTGCGCAAAGAAGAACGCGGACAAGAGCGCGTCGTGGATGCCGCGTTCGAGAAAGTGCTCAGCGGTGACCGAGCGCGTTTCTTGGCGGCCGACCAAACGACGGGTTATGGTGCGATGTTCGCGGGCCCGAGCAATTCGGCGTCCGCGAAGCCGAGGGTGAGCAAGGGACGACCTAGCTCAGGATCTCCCCGAGCCGGTCCTCTTTCTGCGCGAGCCGGATCTCCCGGGCGATGCGGCGGCCCGTGCTCATCCCCGCTTCCCGCAGGTCGGAGTACGGGGAGCCCGAGATGAACAGGTTCGTCCCCGCGACGATGCGGGTACTGATCTCGAACACCTTGAACCGGAGCCGGTCCGTCACGATGGTCTCGAGGCAGAAGGGGCCGACCATGCCACCGAACAGGTCCAGCGAGGCCTCGACGACCCGCTCCCCCATCTCGAACGCCGTCGGCAGGAGGGACTCGCGGAGCACGACGGGCACGTTCCCCGTGACGACGAACGTCGGGTATAGCCCGTACTCCCGGAGGGACTCCTGGGCCCCGAGCTTGTACATCTCGTCGATGTTCGCCTCATCCCGTCGGTCGATGCCGAGCATCTCGAGGGAGCCTCGGCTCAGGCGGTAGCCGTCTTCGAGGAGCGGGGAGTAGAAGTAATGGACGTAATACCGCGTGCCCACCACGTACTCCTGGATCGTGTACTTCTGTCCGGGTTTGATCGCCGCACGGAACTCCTTCTCCGTCTTGGCGATGAACGCGCCCTTGCCGCCCTTCGCCCCGTAGTACTTCACAAACACGGGCCGGTCAATGTCCGAGGGACGTCGGAACCGCTTCGGCATGTCGACGCCGGCGCCCTCGAGCCATTCCCGCTGCTTCTCCCGGTCCGACTCCCAGGAGAGGACCCGCCGGTTGCCGAACGTGGGCAGCCGGAGCTTCAGGAAGTTCTTCGCGCCCATGTACTCGACGAACGAGCCGTGCGGCACCGCGACCGCGTTCTTCGCGACGAGCTCGTCCGCGCGGTCGAGGATCTCATCGTACGAGTCGACGAGGAAGAACTCGTCCGGCTTCGCGCGCGGGAACGCGTCGTAGAACTTTGGCGGCTTGTTCCCGACCGCGATTCCGATCGTCCGGAAGCCCTCTTGGCGGGCGCCGTGGAACAGCTGCAAGCTGGAGTGAGAACAGACGGTGACGACGGCGAGGTCGCGGTAATCCCCGAGGATGCCGAGGATCTCGTTCCGCGTTACCATTGTGCGACAATGGGCACGAAAGATAAAGACTTCTTCTAGGTTCGGACGACCGTCGCGAGGTACGCGGAGCCCCCGTCGGGATGGAGGTTCGTCTCGAACCGCGACGCCCGGATGGAGCGGACGCGGAACCGCGGCGGCGTGAACGTCGCGCGGATCTCCCCCTTGCGCACCCGTCGGGGCCCGCCCCAGTCCGCGGGCTCCTTCTCGCTGAAACACATCATCACGTACTCCCCGCCAGGGCGCAGGACGGCCGCGATCTGGTCCACGTACCGCCTGCGATCCTCGTCGTCGAAGACGTGGAACAGTCCAGAGTCGATGACGGCCCCGAACCGAAGGTGCATCGCCGCCAAGTCGAGGGCGTCCCACACGAGGAACGTCGCCTCGAGGTCCCGCGCCTTCGCCTTCCGCTTCGCCTTCTCGATCGCGAGGGCGGAGGTATCGACGCCCGTCACGGAGAGTCCTTTGGCGGCG
Organism: Methanobacteriota archaeon; assembly: GCA_016207545.1. Taxonomy (GTDB): domain Archaea; phylum Thermoplasmatota; class Thermoplasmata; order RBG-16-68-12; family EA-27; genus EA-27. Next base: position 7,573 of record JACQPO010000047.1, read on the forward strand.
AGGTACAGCGCGTTCTCCCCGGTCCCGCACCCGACGTCGAGGACGGGTTTGTCCGGCAGGCCTTGACGGTCGAATAGGTCCACGAACGCCCGCTGCGGACGGCCGATGTCCCACGGCGGCGTCCCGCGATAGGCGTCGTCGAAGAAGCTCATGACCCTCCCCGGACGACGGCGTCCACGACCTTGAGGGCTTTGGCGGTGGCAGCGACGTCGTGCACTCGAAGAAGGTCGGCGCCATTTCGCACCGCCACGACCGCGGCGGCGAGGCTCGCCTCCAGCCGTTCGCCCGGCTCTCCGCCGCCAACCGCACCGAGGAAGGACTTGCGAGACGCGCCGACCAGAATCGGATGAACCAGCGGCCGCAGTTCCGCGAGGCGACGCACAATCTCCGTGTTGTGCTCCGGACGCTTGCCGAACCCGAGGCCCGGGTCGATCACGATTGCCTCCCTCGCCACGCCGCCTGCCATCGCGGCGCCCGTGCGATCGTCGAGGAACGCGAAGATTTCGGAGAGGACGTCCCCGTAGGTCGGCGCCCGCTGCATCGTCTTCGGCGTTCCCTTCATGTGCATCACGACGACGGCGACGCGCTCCTCAGCAACGAGCGGAATCATCCGGTCGTCCCGGAGACCCGTGATGTCATTCACCATGTCGGCGCCGATCGCGATCGCTTTGGCGGCAACCTCCGGCTTGTACGTGTCGATCGAGAGGCGCGCGTCCGTCTTTCGCCGCAATCGCTCCAACACGGGCCCGACGCGTCGCCATTCTTCCTCCGCGGGCACGGGGTCCGCGCCCGGCCGCGTGGACTCGCCGCCGACGTCGAGGATCTCCGCGCCATCGTCCGCCAAGCGAACGGCGTGCTGGACGGCCGCCGTGGGGTCCAAGAACTCGCCGCCATCCGAGAAGGAGTCCGGCGTGACGTTCACGACGCCCATCACGACCGTGTGGTCGAGGGCGAGTTCCCCCTTGCGAAACCGCAGGACGTGCGTCTCCCGACCCACGGGGCGTCCAGCCGACACGCGATATTTGTAGCTGCGCCCTAGCGAGATTACCTTTCCCGCGCACACGTATAAGAACGACCGTTGCGTGGGCCGCGCGATGGTTCCCGGGGAGACGGGCCCCACCGTCCGCGAGGACATCGACCTGCGCGCGCACGATCGCGATGTCCTCGAATTCCTCTCGCAGGCCCCGACGAGCCAGGTCGCGTTCCAAGGGATTCGGAGACGCCTCGGGATTCACCCGGAACAACTGTCCCGGGCGCTCCATCGCCTCGCGGAGGACGGGCTTGTCGAGCGCACGGAACACGGGTACCGAGCGACCCCCAAGGCGCTGACGGTCCTGAGCCCGGACGCGCTCTCCCACACCCCGGAGGGACTGACCGTCCTCGAGACGTATCTGCCCGCGGACCTCGCCGTGCGGAGCCTCGTGACCGGGCTGCAGGGGCGATGGTTCGGCCCCCTCCGTTGGTTCGGGCTTTCGGAGGACGAAGGCGAACTGCGACTCTGGTGGTCGACGGAGGACAATGGAATCCAGCTCGAGGTTCGACTGCACGAAGGGCAGCTGCGCATCGTCGCCCACATCGCATCGCGGAACCGCCTCGACGAAGCGGCGCGGCACGCGTACCTCCTGTTCGAACACCTTTCGCGCGAGGTCTCCCGCGGCCTCTACTCGGGCCTCATCGGGTGAAGGCCTTCGCACCTCGTGTATCCATAGAGCGACGGTCACCGCATCCGAACCGATTGTGGGGCGATCGTCAGTGAAGGGGCGCTCCCCAAGAGACCTCGGCAGCCCCGCCGGAACATCGAGCGTGCGCAAGCGGGACTTCGACGTGATCACGCTCCTCTCCGAGGCCCATCCCGACTATCCGGACGCCCGGGCCGCCGCGCGGGTTATCGAGACGATCGACAAGCTGCTCCTCCACACGGAGCTCGACGTACCGGAGCGGGTTGTTGACGGTGTACACGTGCCGGTCCAACGATTGGGGCACGGTGAGGTGGCCGAGGATCGGGTCCTGGCTCAGGAAGCGGCCGGCGACGAGGAGGCCGGAGGCGTAAGTGGTGCATCGCGAGGACCCACTTGGCCCGTCGTGCCTATACGAGCTCGGGCCCGAGCCGCGAAGTAAGTCGTGGCGTCCTCAAGGGCACTTGAAATAGTAAGAATTCCTTACGTCTGTCATGGCCGAAATCGTGAAGGTCACGACGAAGGGACAACTTACCTTGCCCGCCCGAATCCGAAAGGATCTCGGGATCGACAAGGACACGTATCTCCTTGCCGAAGAGGTCGGGGATTTCGTGGTGCTCCGCCGAGCTGAGACACAGTTTCGGGAACTCTCCAAGCTTTTCCGGCTGCAGGCGAGGCGGAGGGGAATAACCCAGGAGGCGCTCCTGCGGGCCTTGAAGAAGGCCCGCCGGGGGCCGACTCCGTGAAAGTATTCCTCGATTCGAATGTCGTCGTTTCCGGAATCGCCTTCCGAGGTAAGTCGCACGCCATCTTGGTCTCCACGTTCTCCTCGAAGCACAGGTTCGTCCTGTCTGAGGATGTGCACAGGGAAGCAACGGAGGTGCTGCGGCGGAAATTCCCTCGCCTTCGAAGGGAGGCACAGGAAATCCTATCCCTGATTCGGGCCGAAGTCGTTCCAGCGAAGGACTACCAATCCCGACTTGCCGGTTTCCCTGCACTCCGGGACCCGAAAGATGCCCACGTCCTCGCGGCGGCTCTGGCGGCCGGGTGCGACCTGATCGTCACGGGGGATCGAGACCTTCTCGAAATAGGCAGGATAGAGGGAGCGGCGATTGCGAGTCCGGCTGACGCACTACGAATCCTGCATGAGTAGACCGAATCGCCTAAGATGGGCTGCCTATCGAGGGGGAATGGGTCACGTAAGCGCATCGGTTCGCCGGACCAGCGGCATTCGTCGCCAGGTCGGGCCACTCGTTGAGACCCTTTCCCGGGTTGGCATCGATAATCCGGTGGCCGAGGAAGTAGACGTCGCTGATGATGTCCAGCCCGGGGATGAACCCGACGACGGTCATCGCCGCGTCGAGTAAGTCGAGCGGATTGATCTTCGACAGCGCCTGGCCGCCCGCGCTCACCGCCCCGCCCACTCCCACGAGAATGGTTCCACCACGACTCCTCGGTCGGGTCGACGTACCGGAGCGGGTTGTTCACCGTGTACGTGTACCGGACGAGGGATTGCGGGACCGTCAGGTGGCCGAGGATCGGATCCTGGGAGAGGAACCGGCCCGATTCAGGGCCGTAGTACCGGCGGAAGGGGTAGTAGAGTCCCGTGTTCGGTCCGGCCACCGACCCCAGGACGGCAAGTTCTTAGGTAAGGAATGTCTTACCGGATTCGTGGCGAACGTCGCGACGGTCACTTCCAAAGGTCAGGTCACATTGCCTGCCTCACTCCGGAGGAAATACGGCATCAAGGAGGGAAGCCGCTTGATCTTCCTAGAGGCGGGGAAGGAAATCCGTGTGCTCCGAGAAGAGGATCTCAACCGAATGTTCGTGGTCTTTGACCGGATGCGGAGGGACGCAAGGCTGACCCGCCGCCGGCTCGCCGCCCTCGTGGAGGAAACCCGAGCCCGCCTCTGGAGGGAACGGCACGCGGGTCGCGGTTGACTCCAACACCCTCCTGTCCGGACTCCTGTTTCCGGGCCCCGAGCGGCGCCTGCTCGTTCACGGTTTGGCGGGGCGCGCGGAAATCATCGTCGGTGAGGATGTGGTGGACGAGGTTCTTCGCGTCCTCGAGGACCGGTTCGGGGATCACCCCGCGATCTCAGAGGCCCTCGAATGGCTTCAGCGTCTGTCGCAGGCCTTCGAGCTCGTCCCCCGGAGAGCCTACGAGGCCAGGGAGGCCGCCCTCGAGTCAAGGGTGAGGGATCGGAAGGATATTCCTGTCCTAGCGGGCGCGCTCGCCGCGGGCGTGGACAGCCTCGTCTCGGGCGACAAGGACCTCCTCGTGCTCAGGATCGTGGAGGGAATCACGATTCGGCGGACCCGGGACATCCTCGCCGCACTCGAGCGAAACCGGTGACGAGCCAGGTCGCCTGGGCCCACGCGTTAGGGACAGATCCGACGATCGTCATCGCCATGTCGAGCTTGTCGAGCCAGGACGGGGGGGCCCACGGGTCCCCGACGGCGGCTCCGACGGCGGAGAGGCCCGCCGAGAGGTCCGCGCCCCACAAGAACGGGTTCCACCAGTCCTCCCCCGTCGGGGTCGACGTACCGGAGCGGGTTGTTCACCGTGTACGTAAACCGGTCCAACGATTGGGGCACGGTGAGGTGGCCGAGGATCGGATCCTGAGAGAGGAACCGGCCCAGCTCGGGGTCGTAGAACCGCCGGTACAGGTAGTACAGGCCCGTGTTCGCATCCTTTTGCTGATGTGCCGCCGCGACCCGTATGGTCACGTCGGGCAGAATTCTAACCCATTCAGTGCCGACTGTCAACAACATCGCGAACGTGAGGCCCATCGCCTATGCGA
>JACQPO010000042.1 GCA_016207545.1 Methanobacteriota archaeon
CGCGACGCGAAGTCTCGCCCGAGGCTGCGGTCGAGCTCCCGCAACCATTGGCGGCGATGTTCGTGCGCCCCCGGTCCCGGTTCGACGGGGAAGCCCGCCTCGCGGAAAAGGCGGTTCAGCTCCGTCGCCACGTATCCCCACAGCTTCTCCGCCGCCTGTCGCCGGACGAGGTCGGCCTCGGGCAGCGTCGCCCGCTTCGCGCGTGCCGCCTCCGCGGCGGCGGCATCAAGGAGATCCACGGGGAGCGATAGCGTGAAGCGAATAGAAAAGGTTCGGTACGCGCACGATGGGACGACGGACGCTTCGAGCACCTGCGCCTCAGCCGCGTTTCTCGAAGAATTCGCGAATACAACGGAAGAGCGAGCGGTCGAAAGGATGCGCGTTGTCGAAGCCGTGCTGCGCGACGAGCGATTCCGCGTCCTGGCGGGACGCCCATCGGACCTCCACGACTTCCCTCGGATCCGCGGCGCCGAGGACGCCGCCCAAGACCCTCGCCTCGAAGATCACGTCGTAGTAGTCGATCCGTCCCGCCGTGGGGCCCACCGCCGCCGTCGCCCCGACCGCCAAAGGGCGGGTGACGACGACGTCCAGCCCGCACTCCTCCTTCGCCTCCCGCACCGCCGCGGCGGCGATGTCCTCGCCGAGCTCCACGCTGCCGCCGGGGATCGTCCAGCCGCCCACGGACTCCTTCTCGGCGTCCCGGATGAGCACGATGCGGCCATCCCGTTCGATGACCGTGCTGGCGAAGTACCGCACGGGCCCCCATGTCTCGCGCAGCCGATGGACCCATTCGTCGCTCATCCGCCACACGGGCAGGTCCCACACCTCGACGCCGGCAGGCTCCGTGATCGCGCGGATGCACTCGGGAATGGGTTCCAGGTTCACGCCGCCGCCGACGCAACGTTCGGCCGCTCCAAGAAGATTCCGACGACGAACGAGCGTTCGCACGACCCTATCGAGCCAATGTATTTAGCGGGCGGCACGATTGCGAGGTCCGGGGATGTGATGCCCGCCAAGGTCGCGATCAACGGATACGGGACGATCGGCAAGCGGGTCGCGGACGCCGTGCGCCGCCAGGACGACATGCACCTCGTCGGCGTCGCGAAGATGAAGCCGAACTACGAGGCGCGGATGGCGGTCGAGCGCGGGTACGCGCTGTACGCGACGGCGGGGGACGCGCTCCCGAAGTTCGAGAAGGCGGGGCTCAAGGTGCACGGCACCCTCGAGGACCTGCTCAAGGAGGCGGACCTCGTCGTCGACTGCACGCCGGAGGAATCCGGCTACAAGCCGACGTACGAGAAGGCGGGCGTGAAGGCGATCTGGCAGGGCGGCGAGGACCACGCGCTCACGAACTTCTCGTTCAACGCCGCCGTGAACTACGGCGACGCGCTCGGCGTCCCGTGGGTCCGCGTCCCGAGCTGCAACACGACGGGGCTGATCCGCACGCTGTACCCGCTCGACGTCCACTTCGGGGTCGAGAAGGCGCTGGCGGTCATGGTGCGCCGCGCGACGGACCCGCCGGACTCGAAGAAGGGGCCGATCAACGCGATCGAGCCGGAGCTCGAGATGCCGAGCCACCACGGGCCGGACGTGCAGTCCGTGTTGCCGACGCTGAACCTCCACACGATCGCGCTCAAGGTGCCGACGACGATCATGCACGTCCACGCGATTGCCGTGGAGCTGAAGCAGGAGGTGTCGGCCGGCGACGTGATCGGCGTTTGGCGGCGGACGCCGCGCGTGACGTTCGTCCGCGGGGCGGACGGCGTGACGAGCACCGCGCAGATCATGGAGATCGCCCGGGACCTGTCGCGGAGCCGCGCGGACCTGTACGAGATCGCGGTGTGGCAGGACGGCGTCCACGTCGTGGGCAAGACCCTGTACTACTTCCAGGCCGTCCACCAGGAGGCGGACGTCGTCCCGGAGAACGTGGACGCGATCCGCGCGATGCTGAAGCTCGAGAAGGATGGCAGGCGGAGCATCGAGAAGACGGACAAGAGCCTCGGCATCGGCGGGTGAGGGGGGGCGGGACGCCGCCGTCCGGTGGGCGTCGCCGAAGCAGAGCATCTCTATTTGCCGCATGAGGACCTACGACCTGCCCGGCTACCGCGCCGTGGCCCGCCTCCGTGTTACAGGTACGCGTAGGGACCGAATGGAGGCCCGCATCTCGGGCGCGACGGGATGGCGCGTGGATCCCGATGCCGCTGACGGACGAGGAATGGCGAGCCTTTATCAACGAGTACAACGGTGCGATGGATGATGTCGAAGCGGACCTCGCAGCCC
>JACQPO010000064.1 GCA_016207545.1 Methanobacteriota archaeon
CGGCGCGTCTCCGTGCAACGCAGGCTCCGTGGTTTTCGGCACGGGGAGCGACTCGCCCGTGAGGAGGGACTCTTCCGTCTCCAACCCGTGGGCGTCAATCACGCGGCCGTCCGCAGGGACCGCGTCTCCCGCGTCCAAGAGCACGAGGTCGCCCGGCACAAGTTCCGTTGCGGGAATCTCCCGGGGCATACCGCCGCGCACGGCGACGGCCTTCGGTGCGTGGAGGTTTTTCAGCGAGGTCAGCGCGCGTTCCGCCTTGAACTCCTGCATAAAGCCGATCACGACGTTGACCGCGACGGCGACCGCGATGACGAACGCGGTCAGGTAGTGATGGACGACGACGGAGATGCCCGCCGCCACGAGCAGGACGAGGACGAACGGGCTCAGCAGCTGATGCCAAAGGAGCGGGAGTGGACCGGCGCGCCGGCCTTCCGGGAGAAGATTGGGGCCCGCGGCCCCGAGCCGAACGGCGGCCGCCTCCTCCGTCAATCCGTCCGAACCGACGCGGAGGCGCTTCAGGACGTCGGGCGCGGTCAGCGTGTGCCACGCGACGTCCTCACGACTTCGGACGGATGGGGACGAAGCCCGTCGAAACCTCCGGTTGCTCGATGGAGAGCGTCCGCCCATCCCATCCCTTCTGCGTCGCGCCGCATGGCGCACATTCATTATATACGTTCGGGTGCGCCGCGTTTTGCGACGCGTCCATCCTTCACAATTGCGTCGACGACGCGTCCGCCGATGCGATACGCAAGATGGCGATGGTCCGAAACGTCGAGGATCACCGCGTCCGCGCGCTTGCCGACTTCGAGGCTGCCGACTTCGTCGCCCATCCCGACCGCATACGCTGCGTTGATCGTCGCGGCGGTCAGCGCCTCCGCGGGCGTGAGCCCGAGTTGATGCGCGGCGAGCGAAATCACGAGGGGCATCGACTCCGTCCAACAGTTCGGGTTGAAGTCCGTGCCGAGCCCGATGGGGACGCCCATGTCGATGAAGTGGCGGGCGCGCGCGAAGGGGATGCGGGAGGAGAGGCTCGAGGCGGGCAGGAGGACCGCGATCGTGCCCCGCTCCGCCAGTTTCCGAATCCCCTCGTTCGTCGCGTGGACGAGGTGGTCCGCGGACACCGCGCTGACCTCCGCCGCGAGCACGGCTCCGCCGCCATCCGAGAATTCGTCCGCGTGGAGCTTCGGGGACAGTCCGAGCCGCGTCGCCTCCGTGAGAACGTGACGCGCCTGGTCAATCGTGAAGTATCCGTCCTCCACGAAGACGTCGCAGAACCGCGCGGCCGTCTTGGCGGCGACGGTCGGGAGCATCTCGCGGACGACGAGGTCCACGTACTCCCCCGCCCGGTGCTCGTACTCCGGCGGCACCGCATGGGCGCCGAGGAACGTGGAGACGAGCGTGACCGCGTGCGCGTCCTGGAGCCGTTCGTGGACCTTGAGCAGCTTCATCTCGTCCGGCACGGACAGGCCGTACCCGGTCTTCGCCTCGACCGTCGTCGTCCCGTGCGCGAACATCGCGTTCAGCCGGCCGCGCGCGGACGCGAACAGATGGTCCTCCGTCGCGGCGCGCGTCTTGGACACGGTGTACCCGATGCCGCCGCCGCGGGCCGCGATCTCCTGGTACGACATCCCCTCCGCCTTCCACTCGAGCTCGTGCTCCCGGGACCCCGCGAACACGAGGTGCGTGTGGGGGTCGACGAACCCGGGCACGACGGTCTTGCCCGTCACGTCGAGCACCTGCGCGGCGGCCTCGTACCTCGGCACGAGTTCGTCCGTCGGCCCGACGTCGCGGACGACGCCGTCCGCCGCGTACAGCGCGCCGTCAGGGATGACCGCCAAGTCCCGCATCTCGCGTCCGCGTCGCGCGTGCGGCGGGCCGCGCAACGTCACGAGTTCCTCCGCGTGGACGAGGAGGAGCGCCCGGGGCGCGACCGTCCCCTTCGGGGCGAGGACCTTGTGGGGCCGCGGACGTCCCTTCATCCGAGGCCCACGACTCCCTTCGGCTCCGCGGTGACGAGGAACGGTCGCCCGCCCGCGGCCGTGATCGCCTTCGCGGTCGCCTCGGGTCGGTCCGTGAGGGCGACCATGCTGCCCCCGCCGCCCGCGCCCGTCAGCTTCACCCCGTACGACGTCGGTCTCGCGGCCGCGACGAGCCGGTCGAGCGACGGGTGGCCCACGCCGAGCGCGTTCAGGAGCGCGTGGTTCCGCGTCATGAGCTCCCCCGCCGCGACGAAGTCCTTCGCCTGGAGCGCGCGCAACCCGTCGAGGGTGATCGCCCCGATCTCCTCGATCCAGGACCGCGCCTCCGGCTTCGCGTCCACGAGCTCGCGCACCTTCGCGACGAGCGGGCCGGTGGGCGCGCTGACCCCCGTGAAGCCGACGACGAACGTGATCGGCGGCAACAGCCGATGGTGCAGATGCCACTGGCGGTCGCCCCGTTCGAAGGACCACAAGACGCCCTTCTCCGGCGTGGGCAGCGCGAGGATCGCGCCGCCCGCGGTCGCGGTCGTCGTGTCGATCGGGCTCGCACGCCCCTGCACCCCGAGCTCGACCTCGAACGCATCGCGCGCGATGGCGCGCACCTCGAACGTCCCCCGCATGCGGCGGACGGCGCCGAGGGTGGACACGGTCACCGCGGCGGACGAGCCGAGGCCGGAGCCCTCGGGAATCGCGGAGCGCACCTCGATCCACAGGGGCCGCGGCGCGCCCGCCTTCTCCACGGCCGCCTTCACGTACGCGTACCGCGGCGCGTCGAGGCTCTGCCCGTCCGCGAGCCATTCCGTGTGCGGCCGCACGTACACCTCCGCGCGCAGGTCGATCGCGGTCGACAGCGCGGGCTGACCGAAGACGACCGCGTGCTCACCGAACAGGATCAACTTCCCGGGCGCGGAGCACGCGGGCACGTCGCGCGAAAGGTCCGGGTTCCGCTTAACCCTTGCCTACGCGGTGTACGGAGGGCCCGACCGCAGGTCCTTCGCGAGGCTCGGATACCGCCGCAGTTCCTCCGGAGACCGAGGCTTCATCCGCTGCAACGCGTCCTCGAAATGGCGGCGGGAGAGCGTGAGGCGGTTCACGTCCTTCTCGTCGAGGGAGCCGACCTGAGACACGTACTCCCGGAGCGCGAGCATCGCGGCCTCGTGCCGAGTACGCTCCCGTGAGGTGTCGAATGCAGAGGGCCCCGGGGATGGTCTTAGTCGACAACAAATACGAAAAACCGGGGCAAGAGCCTCGTCCAGCTACGGTCATCCGGAAAGTCTTGAGAACGAACGAACAGACATCCCGGGAGACGATGGAGGGAGACTGATTACCTAGAGACCCCGAGGAAGGAGGGTGCCCGTGCCACGGGCTCCACGCCGATTTCCCCCATCCGAACGGCGGGTCCGGCTCCTCCCGGGGCGCCCCGGCCACCTCCCGGGGTCGTTTTGTCTGCTCCCCGCGACCGTGGCGCGAGGCCCGGGTCCGCGGTGGGGGTCGCCGGAACGGCCCCGGCAGCGGACACGGGGTCCGCGCCCGGGTCCATCGGACCGCCGGACGTGGGCTCCGCGTGTCTCCGAAGGGCCCGAGGCGCGGGGCCACCGCGGCGGTGCGTCGCGGGGGCGGACATCGTCGACCGGCGTCCGGGGACGACGGCCGTGGGAGCAGGGACGCCCGCGGGGCGAGGTGCCGGCGCGTCCGTTTCCGTCGCCCAGGGGCCCGTTTCGAGCGGGACGATGAACCTTTCTGTTGCATGTACGCCCTGCGGTATCCTGAATTCACTTTGGGGTCACGGCCGTCGTACGCATCGCGTGAGCGGACGGCCTTAAGTCGCCACGAGGATTCCTACCGCGCTGTGCCGGTGTTGGTCGAGGAACGCGAAGTCGTGCGCCCGTTCCTGTATCGCGACCCCGTGCGGAACGCGGTCGTCATCCACCGCACGTTCCACAACCCGGAATTCACGCTCGCGTTCGCGGACGCGTTGCCGGAGCCGAAGGCCGTGCTCGCGCTCGCCCCCGCCCAGTCTCCGATGGAGCCGCACCAGTTCGCGCTCCACGCGATCGACCTCGATGCCGCCAAAGCCGTGCTTCGCGCGGTCCCGCGCGGCCACTGCGTCTACCACGTCGCGGACGAGCTTGCATTCCCCGCCGTGCGCGGACGGATCAACGTGCAGTGGTGGGGCGAGGCGATCTACTACCGCCTCGACCCGGACGCGTTCGAGGACTTCTCGACCCCGGACGTGCGGCCCGTCGAACCCCGTTGGGCCGGCATGATCGCGAAGATCTGGGCGCCGGAGTGGCCCGCGGAGGAATACGTCCGCTCCCGCGTCGAGGGCGGCCCCACCGCGGGAATCTATGAGGACGGCGACCTCGTCGCGTGGAACATGACGCATCTGGAGACGGGGGAGGTCGTCCTTGCTGGGTTCCTGCACGTCCTCGAGCCGTATCGCCGCCGCGGCTACGGGAAGGCCGTCGGCTCCGCACTCATTAAGCAAATCCTCGCGAAGGGCAAGATCCCGTGCTGCCACGTGTATGTGGACAACGAGGTCTCCATCCGCCTCACGGAATCCCTCGGCTATCGCCGCGTCTGCTTGCAGGCGTGGGGCGACGGCGTCGCCCCTCCGTGAGATCAGCGGGCCCGTGCCGCGCGCGCCCTCGCCTCGATCGCACGAATGAACTCCGTCTTCGCATTCGTGTACGCGACGCGGTCCTCCCCGTACTTCGCCGCGATGGCCCACTTCAGCTCCGCATACTGTTTCGCGATGTCCGGATGGGCTCGCAGGTAGTCCCGGAAGAGCAGATGGCGCTGCCAGAATGCACCGCCAAACGCAACAATCCCCAGGTGGTGCGTCCGCGGCGGGGTTCGCGGCTTTCGAAAATACCGCCGATCTGGAATCTCGGCTTCGTACTCGGGCACGTACTCGTATCCGATGGCCTCCAGCGGCTCAATGCAAGGCTTTGCTTCCTCGAGCTTCCGGACCCCGACGAGGACATCGATGATCGGCTTGGCGGCGAGGCCGGGGACCGCGGTGCTCCCAAAGTGCTCGATGGCGACAGCGTACCGTCCCGATTGCAGCGAGAATGCGGGCCTTCTCCTCCTCGAACCTCCGCGGCCAGCGGGGATCGTAGTCCACGACCACGACGGGGTTGTCCACCTTTCAATCCCTCACGATGGTTTGGCGGCGAAATTCCTCGGGTACACGAAGTGGTAGTACAGGCCGCCAACCACGGAGACGGCGTACAGGAAGAACCAGACCCAGGTGAACGGCCGCTCGAGGTGGACTGTCCCGGGCGCCGTCGCCATCGTCACCGCAGCGGCCACGAGGGCGATGAGGGAGAAGGACCACAGCATCGCGAGCGGGATGCGGACGCGCTCCCAATCCGTCTCTCGATAGGCCATCGCAAACCCGAGGGCGACGGAAAGGTACAGTCCGGCGGTGAAGCGCGCGGTCATGGGCGTGAGCTGCCACCCCCAGATCGCCTCGTACCAAGCCTGCGGCCCAACGAGGAGGGCGAGCCCTTCCGGAGCGCTTACCGCGATCACGATCAACATCAGAAGACGCATCGTCCGAGAAACGGGGATCGGGGACTCACCGCCCCCGAATCCCAGCGCCTCACTTGAAGCCGACGGCCTACGCGGGCCACTGCCAGCTTGCGATAACAACCGCAGCCGCGATGCCGACGCCCACCGCGACGACGAACCACGGTGGGATCTTGATGGCCTTCTCGTCCTCCTGGTCGAAATACCGGATGAGGCCCGCCGCGGAATGGAACCCTTCGCCCCGCTTCTCTGCCATCGCGGTTCTCATGGGAGGCCGCGTATTAAAGGGTTGCGCGCGAGCAACAACTTGGAGAAAACCCTTAATACGGCCCTGTCGAATGGTCCGTTCCTCGCGGACCGGGGGAGCATGGCGACGGAAGACAACCGGGTGTACATCGGGAAGAAGCCGATGATGGAGTACGTGCTGGCGGTCGTCACCCACTTCGAGAGCGGGCTGGACGAGGTCGTCGTGAAGGCCCGCGGGAAGAACATCTCCCGGGCCGTGGACGTTGCGGAGGTCGTCCGCAACCGGTTCGTGCCGGACGCGAAGGTGCGCTCGGTCCAAATCGGCACGGAGAAGCTCACGGGGGACGACGGGAAGACCGCGAACGTCTCGAGCATCGAGATTTTCCTGACGAAAGGGTAGGGCGCGGGGCATTAATACCGCGGCCACGTAGCCCGCCCCGATGGGCATCGACGCGGTCCTCGCCGCGGCGCAGGCGATCGACTGGTCCCTCCTCGGGGAGCGTACGCTGTGCGACGCCTGCCTCGGCAGGCTCGTCGGGAAGGCGGGCCACGGGTTTGCAAACGCGGAGCGCGGACGGGCGATACGGAACGCCTACGGACTGCCAGACGGTCCGTGCTGGGTGTGCGGCGGGCTCCTGAAGGAGATCCCGAAGTTCGCGGACCTCGTCGTCGCCAAGCTCGAGACGTGGGACTACCGGACGTTCCTCATCGGGTCCAAGGTGGACCCGGAAATCACGAACCGCGAGGAGGGCCTGTGGGCCGAGCTGCGGGCCGCCCACGCGGAACCAATCAAGGCGGAAATCAATCGCGAGGTCGGCAAGCTCGTCGCCGCGCGGACAGGGAAGGAGGTCGACTTCCTCCGCCCGGACATCGCGGGGCTCGTGGATACGCAGTACGACGTCGTGGAGCTCGAGGTCGCGCCCCTGTTCCTCTACGGCCGGTACCGCAAGCTGTCCCGGGACATCCCGCAGACCCGATGGCCCTGCCGGCGGTGCCGGGGGAAGGGGTGCGACCACTGCGGCGGGCGCGGGAAGATGTACGAGACGAGCGTCGAGGAGATCGTCGCGGCGGAGGTCATGAAGCAGACCGGGGGCTCGGGACACGCCCTCCATGGCATGGGCCGCGAGGACGTAGACGCCCTCATGCTCGGAAACGGCCGCCCGTTCGTCCTGGAAATCTCGCGGCCGAAGCAGCGGACTGTGGACCTCGCGCCCGTGACGGAGGCGGTGAACCACTCGGGCCTCGCGGAGGTCGAAGGGCTTCGACATTCCTCGCGCGAAGAGGTCGTCGCGATCAAGGAGGATCGCGCGGACAAAACGTATCGGGCGCGCATCCGGTTCGCGACGCCCGTGGACGTGGCAAAGCTTAAAGGGGCCATCGCCGCTTTGGCGGGTGCGCGCATCGCGCAGCGAACCCCGGTCAGGGTCTCCCATCGAAGGGCGGACCTCGTCCGGGAACGCGTACTCCGAGACGTATCCCTCGTCGAGGCGGAGGGGCGGGAGGCGATCCTGCTCGTGACCGCGGAGGCGGGGACGTACGTGAAGGAGGCGCTCCACGGGGACGCGGGCCGGACGGAGCCGAGCCTTGCGGGCCTGTACGGGACGCCGTGCGAGGTGCTAGCGCTCGACGTCGTGCGGATCCACGATGAGGGATAAGGAATGGTGAAGGCCTCGAAGGGGATCATGGAAGGGTCCCGGCAGAAGCTCCGCCGGAGGGCGCGGCAGCGCGGGCTCTCCCC
>JACQPO010000044.1 GCA_016207545.1 Methanobacteriota archaeon
CGGGAACCCTGCGCGGATGCGCGCACACCCTGTTTCGGGTACCTCTAAGGATAGAACGCCCGCCGAGTTGGGTCCAAAACGCCGTTTCCCCGGACCCGCCAACACACGAAAAATGGACGGCCCGGCGCACGTCCACCGGGCCGTCTCACGCCGACCAGCTCACGCCCCCAATCTGCCTACGTCTCCGCCGCCTCCGGCTCGACCGGGGCCGCCTCCTCCGCCGGGGGCCTCCCGATCTCGCTGCGGAGCCGGCGGAAGTCCTTCGCCGCCGCGCTGTCCTTCTCCACGGCCGCGATCGCCATGTCGAGGAACCCGGACGAGACGACGTACAGGCGGCGCGTCATCGCGACGGAGTGGCCCGTCGCGGACTTCGCCTGGCGGCGGAGGTCGTGCTGCTGCGCGTTCGCCGTCACCGCCGCCTCGAGGAGCGACTGTTGGGTCGTGATCACGGCGTCGATGTCCATCCCGCCCTTCTTCAGGGCGTCCTTCTCCTTCTCGAGGAGCCGCAGGACGTTCTCGCCGAACCCGAACGTCTGCGTTTCCGACAATGCCATGTGCCGCATCACCCCCTGCCCCATAGGCAAGGCGAGGAGGCATAGGCGAGGGACCGCATCCGTAGTTTGGTACGAATTTTTACGGCTATATCCGTAGTTTGGTACGAAATTTTACCGAACTTAAACGTTGCGATGGGCGCCGACGATTGCGCCGTCCTGCGTCCGTCGCACGAGATCGTCCGCCAAACGTGCGGAACGGTATGGGTACGCTTACTCCGTGTTGCGGATTCGCTTCGCGAGCTTCGCGACTTCCTCGGAGGCGAGGCCTGCACGAGGTCGCAATTCCAGGCCGAGCGTGGGACGCTTGCCGGGACCGGTTCGGCGATGACGATTGCATCCGCCTCCGCCGCGGATTTCGCTCAGGAACCCCGCCGGGGCCCTCCACGGTCTCGAAGAACACGTAGGCCGTCGGCCCGGGCCCGTCCTCGTCCTTCCCCGCTCGCGATGCTCGCCCCCTTCACGTTCGATCGTCGTATCCCAGAGGACCGCCTCGGAGAGGCGCGATCTACCTTGAGATCCGCTTGAGACCGGGGACGCGATCGAAGTCGCGGTCAAAGGAGTATACTTCCGAGAGGCCGTTGCGTTCCATGAGGACCGCCGCGAGGGCGTCCGTCGTCCCCACCCCAAGGTCCATTGCCGCAGAGAGGCCTTCGAGGAGGTCGGACCGGGCCACGGGCAGGACCTCGACGTTGTCCCGGCCGACGAGGCCCCGCTCGATCGCTTGCGCGTCCGCGAGGGCGATCCACCCCTCGAGCAAGTTCGCGACCTCCGAGAAGTGGACGGCGGACGTCACCACGGACTCCCCGCGGGCAATGCGGGCGACGATCGCCTTCGCGTGCCTCTTGATCGTCCGTTCGTGGGGCTTCAGCGGGCGCCGGGGACGGAGGTATGCGTGGACGAAGACGCTCGCGTCGACGAACCGCCGAACCAAGGTCACCGCTTCCGAAGGTCGCGGCGGACGCCGTGCCAGTCCGAGAGGTCGGCCTTGATGTCGGCCTCCGCGACGTCGAAGTAGGCCGTGAGGTCCACGTCGTCGTGGGGCACGATCTCGAGGACGCCTTCCTTCGCCCGGACGAGGACCTTGTTCCCGCGGAGATGCCTCTTCCGCCATCCGGCGGGAAGGACGATCCGACCTTGCTTGTCGACTTCCTTGAGGACGGCCCGCATCCCCCGAGGGAGAGATTGGGGGATATATGAATCTTGCCACAATTCTGGAAAATGGCACAATATCGGCTCTTGGCACAGGCGGGCATCCCTGCCGTTCACGCGGCGTCCCCCCGGTTCCTCCGGGGCTCAGCGTCAAGCCGAGGCGCAGAGCTGAGCCGCGTGCTTTATGAGAAGCTCAGGCCTCGCCATCCGTCGATTCCTAAGCCGCCAGGCCTGTAGGCCACCGCCATCCTTGATTCTTTCTCCGTCCTGGATTCCTACGAGGTCCGAATCCGTCGGGCGAACCCCTCGATTTCCTCGTTGGAGAGGCCTGAGAGCGGCCGCAGGACGAACGGCTTGCTGTCGCCCTGCATTGCGTTATCGGTTCGCGAGGGCAGGACCAAGGGGAGCCCTTTTTCCGCCGCCACGCCGAAGAGTTCGGAAGCCGATCCCACATCGACGGTCTGGAGCCGCGGATTCCAACGGCGCAGCGCGCCGGAATACGGCTCCTGCCCCGCGACGCGCGCCCGGCAGCCGCGCCGCATGAGGAGCCACGTTGCGACCATGCCCGCGTTGTCCTCCGCGATGGCGAGCACCTCCCCTTGGCTCCCGAGGGGAAGCCCGCCGGGTCCGTCCACGATCACGTGGAACACGTACGCCTTCGGGCCCCGCACCTCTACATGGATCTCCCGGTCCGGGGCGTCCAGGTCCACGGTGACCCCGGGGATCGCGTCCCGGACGGCCTGCCCGAGGGCCCGCCCAAGGTCCTGGGACGTGTACGGGTGCTGCCCCGACCGGCGGGCGCGGATCGCGAACGACAGGCCCGGCTCGAGGACGTCGCGCGCGGAGGCGACGGCCGCGGGCGTGAGCGCCTCCAAGGCCGACGGGACCTCCTTGGCGGGGGACACGGAGACGACCCCGAACACGCGACGGAGCGCGCGAAGGGCCTTGGGCTCGTCGTCCGTGTGGACGAAGAACCGGCCCCGCTCCGTCCGGACGATCCCCTCGACCCCGTCCGCGGCGAGCATGTCCTGGACGTTCGCGGCGAGCCGGTCCTCGAGCTGGCGGCGCACGTACGGACTCTTGAGGGTGAGTTCCCCGTAGCGGACGAGGAGGACCACGGGCGGACCAGTGCGTAGCTTGACTTAGGCCTTCCGGAGGCGAAAACCCCCTAAGGAGCGTTGCGCAGGGTGAACCGGTTCGTGGCCCGACACTTTCGGGCATCTCTGGAGCGCGTAGGTTTCCATCGGAAATCTCAAATCGTAACGGGACGATGACCCGGACGGAACATATTCACTGTCGTTCCTGCGGGGACGACGGTAAGACCCCATGGTAACCACGTGTCTTGCCGCCTTCCCCCGGTCCATGGCCTCCCGGCGGACATCAAGTGGAAGCACGATTGCGAAGGCCGAGGCTACGAGTTCCCTGGATGAACCTTTCGCGAGCTTGATGAGCGCGTTCGTTTTCATGACACAACCCCCACGGAACACCGCTGCCAGCGCTCCAGGGGCCGGTATGGAAAGGATACATGTAGTGGATGCAACCATGTATCCCCGTGAAGGCTCCTCGAATTATGTTCGCGAAGCCCGGGGCGAACCCGACGCTGGCGACGATCGAGTACATCATGGCCGCGCTCCGGTCCGCCGACGGCCCAATCAGCCGCAACCAGGTATTGGCCACGCTCAAGCGATGGGGCCATTCGACGACCCGCCAGGGCCTGAACGCCGTGCTCGCGTTTCTCGGAGACCAAGGGATGGTCGCGGAGGGGAGCAAGGGGCTCCAGTGGGTCCCGCAGGCGTCCGGCGCGCTCCTCGAGGCGATTCGCGACGGGCGGCGGCTTTAGCCGTAGTCCCGGGCGTTTCGCCGAAAAACACCACCTATCCTGTGCGAGGGAATACGTTGCCGGGCGCGAGAGACGTCGTCCTTTCTTCGCAGGCGGAGAAGGTACTGGCGAGGCTGGAAAGGAGGACGGAACCCGCGGCAAAATCGATCGCCGGGCGCGTCCGCGGGTATCGAGAGATTCTCCTTCGTGATTGCCTTCACGGCGAGGTAGTCCGGAAGCGAGCCATTCCGGACATCCTCAGGAAGAGGCACGGCGTCGAGAACCTGTTCGTCGAGGACCTCCCCGCCTTCTGGCGGCTCTTGTATACGGTCGTTCGCGACCGAGGGGAACTCTACGTGGTCATCCTCGAAATCGTGGACCACGACACCTACGTCACGTGGTTCCGCAGCAGGCGCCGCTGACGGGCCAGACGCTACCTTTATCGTCGCCATCTCTCTCCCCGCCGCGTGCCGGACCTCCTCGTCTTGGCGATGATCGCCCTCCTCATCGTCCTCGTCTCCTTCACGTTCGCGAACGTCGGGCTGGGCGGCGGCGGCCTGTACGTTCCGATCCTCCTGCTCCTCTACGTCGACAACGAGGACGTCGTCGTCCCGATCTCCCTCTCCCTCGCGGCCGCCACCGCGATCAGCTCGACGTGGAACCACTGGAAGGCGGGGTTCGTCGACCTGCGGATCGGGAAGCACCTCCTCGCGGGCGCGCTCTTCGGCGCGGTGCTCGGGACGACGTTCACCCTCGACATCCTTGACATCGCCGGGTTCAAGGTGTTCTTCGCCGCCCTCCTGTTCCTCCTCGCCCTCTCCCTCCTGTACGACTGGTCCCGGGGCCGCCAGGTCGACGAGGACGACCCGTCGAAGATGAGTCGCAACCGCTTGCTCGGTTCCTCCGTCGCGACCGCGGCCTCGGGGTTCGTCTCCGGGAGCGCCGGCGTGGGCGGCGGCGTCCTGAACGTGCCGATCATCACGTACGGCCTCGGGCGGAAGACGCGAACGGCAATCGGGACGTCTTCCCTCCTCATCGTGCCGACCGCGCTGTTCGGATTCTTCGTCTTCGGCGTCCGCCAAGGGTTCCCCGGGTCGTTGTGGGTCATCCCCGTCCTGTCCCCGCTCGCGCTCGTCGGCGCCTTCGTCGGCTCGCGGTGGGGCCTCCAGGCGCTCCGGACGAAGTCCGTCGCCCTCCTGTTCATCGGCGTCGTGTTCCTCGCGGACGCCCTCGTCGTGCTCGATGTGCTTGGAATCCTCTAGTACCAGAGATCGGCCGCGCGTCCCCGGCCCCTAGCAGTTCGGCGCTGTGGCGGATAGTTCTTCATACCTCGATAGCGTTTCTTGGAGGTCCGCATCGGTCGAGCCCACGTACGTGTGCGCGAGCGCGAACGAGTCCGGGCTCCCCCCGTCGATGTAGGCGATCAGGTTCTTCGTCGCCTGCTGCAGGTCCGCGAGCGCCGTGGCCAAGGCCCGGTGCAGCCCGCGGTACGCGTCGCACGGCGGCGCGATGCCCTTCCACTGCGTCCGGAGCGCCTTCGCCAGCGCGTCCTCCTCGCGCGCCTGCTCCCTCGCGACGCTGCCGTTGATTCGCGCATGGGCGTAGTCGTCGATCGTCTTGTCCAGGGCGACGGGCGGTCCTCCCGTTCCCCTGAACCCATTCCCCGCCCCATGGGGCCGTCCGCATGCCGGGCGTCGGGCCAAACGCTGCGTTCCCAACCACCGCGCACCGATTCTTAGGAGCGGGAATACGGGATGAGAATGACGCGGGGTCCCTCGGGCGGCTCGATAGGCCTAACCTTTTCCGTGCGGCCCGCGATGCCTCGCCCGTGCCGTCGGACCTCCCCGCGAAACTCCGCATCGGCACCTCCGGCTGGGGCTACGACGACTGGGTCGGGCCCTTTTACCCGGAGGGCACGCCGAAGTCCGACTACCTGAAGCTGTACGCGAACACGTTCGACACCGTGGAGATCGACTCCTCGTACTACCGGATTCCGCAGCCCGCGATGACCGCGGGGTGGCGGCGCAGGGTGCCGGACGGCTTCCGGTTCACCGCCAAATTCCCGAAGCGGATCACGCACGAGAAGAAGCTCGTCCACGTCGAGGAGCCGCTCGGCTGGCTGTACAAGTCCGTCGCGGAATTGCGGGACCGCCTCGGCGCCCTCGTCGTGCAGCTCCCGCCGAGCGTGAAGTACGAGACGCACCTCGACGCGATGAAGCAGTTCCTCACGATCATCGACCCGAAGATCTCGCACGCGATCGAGTTCCGCCACAAGTCGTGGTTCCGCGACGACGTCTACGCGCTCCTGAAGGACCACAACGTCGCGATGGCGTGGTCCGAGAACCAGTACCTGAAGACGCCGCCCGTCGTCACGGCGGACTTCCTCTACCTGCGCCTCGTCGGGGAGCGGGACATCACGGAGTTCAAGGAGACGCAGAGGGACCG
>JACQPO010000051.1 GCA_016207545.1 Methanobacteriota archaeon
CTCCTACCTCAACCAGCGGACGGGATGGAAGGTGCGGAACATCGGGCCGTCCGGGGCCACGATGACCGCGGACTTGTCCCGGGAGGTCGACGACGACCTCGTCATCCTCACCGTGGATCGACCGTGCTGCGCGAACGTCGGCGACACCGTGAGCGTCACGGTCACGGTCGGCAACCGCGGGGCGCGGACGCAGACGAACGTCGTCGTGAACCTCACGGCGTACGAGGGGACGTACGACGCCGCGGCCGTCGCCTTCAGCGACTCCCGGACGCTGCCGTCCCTCGCGCGGGGCGATACGACGCCCTTGACGTTCTCCGTGCCCGCCAATTCCGCGGGAAAGTACGTCCTCGAGGCCTTCGTGCCCCTCGCGCTGGACGAGATCCCGGAAAACAACCGCCTGTTCACGCACTTCAACGCGGCCTCGTACTACTTCTTCGACGACGTCGAGTCCGGGGTGGGCGCGTGGACGAGGAACGGGACCTCGTCGGATCCCGCCACCTGGGAAATCGTGCAGGACGGCAACACGAGCGCAAGCCGCAGCGCGTCCCACGCGTGGCAATTCGGCCGGCGGCCGGGACTCCCCCCGCTGTGTCCGCCGGTCTGCCCGCCGGACTTCCACACCCTCACGAGCGGACCGATCAGCGCCACCGGGGCGGAGCCCGTCTACCTGTACTTCTGGCACCGGTTCGACCTGCGCGGCAGGGGGCTCGACAACACGACGGGGACCGTAGAGACGGACGTCGCCTACGTGAACGTGTCGATCGACACGGGGAGCGGGCCTGTGTGGCGCACGTTGGACACCCTTCGCGACGTCCAGTCGGAGTGGCGGGCGTTCTTCCGGGACCTCACCACGTTCGTGACGGGCCCTGCGACGATCGTCATCGAGTTCAGCGCGAGCGCGGAAGTGTTGCGGGAGGACGGCGGCTGGTGGATCGACGACATCGCGATCGCGAACGCGCCGCTGACCCGAGGCCTCGTGGCCGTCGCCGTGAACCCGGAGGCGCCCGCGGAGCCGGGCGGCCTGGCGGTCTTCCGCTTCCAGCTTACGAATGTCGGCGACTTCGACGACGACATTGGCTTCGTCTTGCAGCCCCCGACGGGATGGACCGCTTCGATCGGGCAGAACTTGACGCGCATGCAGCCGTACGACGCGTTCCAGGCCCGCCTGCGCCCGGACGCGGAGGCGACCCTGTTCCTCGCCTTCCAGGTCGCGCCGGAAGCACCGCGCGGCTCCCGGTGGCCGGTCCCCGTGACCGCGACGAGCCAGGTGGACGCCTCCGTGGAGACGACGTTCGATACGGTGATCGTGATCAACGACCCGCTCGGGCTCGCGGGGCTCGAGCGGTACGTGTTCATCTTCCTCGTCGTCTTCGCCTCCGTCGTCGTGATCGCCGTCGTGATCGACGCGGTGAAGAAACAGCGGGGCGTGTACCGCCGCTGGTGACCACTTTCGGCCTTCCCGGCGCCACCTTATAATCCGCGCCGCCGTTCCCTGCACCCGTGTTCGTGGAGCACCCGCTCCTTCGGCGGGGCGCGATTGAGAAACGCGCGTATCAAGTGAACATCGCCGCTTCATGCCTCGAGCGGTCGACCCTCGTCGTCCTCCCGACGGGGATGGGGAAGACCGTCGTCGCCGTCCTCGTGATCGCGGAGATGCTACGGCGGAAGGGCGGGAAGGTGCTGTTCCTCGCGCCGACGAAGCCGCTCGTCGAGCAGCACACCGCGTTCCTGCGGGACGTCCTCCTCGCGGGCGACGTCGCCGTGTTCACGGGGGAGAAGCCACCGGAGGACCGGGAGCTGGAGTGGCGGACGTGCAAGATCGTGTGCTCCACCCCGCAGGTCATCGAGAACGACCTGCGGTACGGCCGCATCGCGCTCGAGGACGTCTCCCTCGTCGTGTTCGACGAGGCCCACCGCGCGGTGGGGGCATACGCGTACGTGGACGTCGCGGCCGCGTACAAGGAGACCGGGGGCCTCGTGCTCGGGATGACCGCGAGTCCCGGGAGCGAGGTGGACAAGATCCTCGAAGTGTGCGGCAACCTCGGAATCTCGGGCGTAGAGATCCGGACGGAGTACGACGCGGACGTGGCCCCGTACATGCACGGGATCGAGGTGACGCGCGTACCCGTCGAGGTGCCGGAGGAGACGGAACGCATGCGCACCCTGCTGCGGGAGGCGCTGGAGGAGCAGGTGCAGTCGCTCCGCACGCTCGGCTACCTTCAGGATAAGCCCCGGCCGACGACGCGGGACCTCCTCGCGGTCGGCCGCGACGTACGCGCAGTCCTCGACGGCGGCCGCCGGTCCGGCCCCGCGTTCCGGGCGGCGACCGTGCAGGCCCTCGCGATGAAGATCAACCATGCCATCGAGCTCGTGGAGACGCAGGGCGTCGAGGCCTTGGGCAGCTACGTGGATCGGCTCCGCGAGGGCGAATCCCGCGCGGACCGCGCGTTCTTAAAGCACCCGAAGGTCGCGGAGGCCCTCGCGCTCGCAGGCGGAGCGAGTCCGGAGCACCCGAAGGTTCGGAAGACGTTGTGGATTGTCCGCGAACAGTTCCTCCGGAAGCCGGATTCTCGTGTAATCCTGTTCACGCACTACCGCGACACCGCGGCGATCATGGAGCGGGAGCTCGCGAAAATCCCCGGGCTCCGCCCCGTGCGGTTCGTCGGGCAGGCGTCACGCGGGGAAGATGAGGGGCTCACGCAGAAGGAGCAGGTCGCAATCCTCGAGAAGTTCCGCGCGGGGGAGTACAACGTCGTCGTTGCGACCGCGGTCGCCGAGGAAGGCTTGGACGTGCCGCAGGTGGACCTCGTCGTGTTCTACGAGCCCGTGCCGTCCGAGATCCGGACGATTCAGCGGCGCGGCCGCACGGGTCGTCGGTACGAGGGGCACGTCGTCGTCCTCGTGACGAAGGACACGCGCGACGAGGCGTACTTCTACTCCGCCCGCCGCAAAGAGCGGAAGATGCACGCGGAACTCGACCGCCTGCGACGGGAACTCCGTCAGAAGATTTTCGTCGGCACCCCGGGCGGGGAGACGTTCGTGGCTGCGAGCCCGCAGGAGCGGATCGAACGGATGCGGGCCGCGGCCGCATCCGAGGAGGAGACCCCGCGGAAACCGCGTCGCACGGTGCAGACGGAACTGCCCGATGCGTGAGGGTCGCGTCTCCTTTATACCCCTGTCGTGGATGAGGGATTGAGGTGTTCATGGCCCGCTGCCCCGAGTGCGGGTACGAACTCGAGCCGGACACGGAGGAGTGTCCAAACTGCGGCGCAATTCTTTCCGACTACGAGGAATTTGACGCGTTCGAGGAGTAATCGCGTCGGCATTGCGTCGAAACGTCGCGTCGTGCGCCGCGTTCCACACGCGAAGAACGATTTAAGTGCACACGCACATACCGGTTGCGATGGGGCGCGAGGGGCCAGCGACGTCCTCGCTCGACCATCTTCCTCCCGTGGAGGAACTCGAGCTCGAGCCGGGAGCGGACGTCCGAGGACTCGTCGAGCGTATGCGAAACGTCGGCTTCAACGCCGGCAAGCTCCATCGAGCGGCCGCGATATGGTTGGCGGCGGCGAAGGACCCCACCGTGCGCGTGTACTTCACCCTCGCCGGCGCGATGGTGCCCGCGGGCATGCGCC
>JACQPO010000045.1 GCA_016207545.1 Methanobacteriota archaeon
ACACCATCCCGCACTCGAGCCGCGCCGCCATGGTGTGCGCAGTCTTCAGGTCCTTCGTCCACACGCCCGCGAACAGCCCGTACTCGACCGCGTTCGCCGCGTCGAGGAGGTCGTCCAGCGTCTTGAACGAGGCCGCCGCCAACACGGGGCCGAAGATCTCCTCGCGCGCGATCCGCATGTCCGGCCGCACGTCGTCGAAGATCGTGGGCAACACAAAGTTCCCCCCGCGCAACTCGGCATCCTCGGCCTTCTTCCCGCCGACGACGAGCCTCGCGCCCTCCCGCATCCCGAGCTCGATGTACGACAGCACGGTCTTCTCGTGGTCCCGGGACACGAGCGGTCCCATCTGCGTGTCCTCCTTCAGCCCAGGGCCAAGCTTCATCTTCGCCGCGCGCTCCGCGACCTTCTTCACGAAGTCCGCGTGGACGGACTCGTGGACGAAGAGCCGCGACCCGGCCCAACACATCTGGCCGGCGTTCTGGTAGATCCCGAACAGGACGCCCTTCGTCGCCTTGTCCATGTCCGCGTCCGGGAACACGATGTTCGGGTTCTTCCCGCCGAGTTCCAGGGTGACGGGCGTGACGTTCTTCGCCGCCATCGCCATGATCTGGCGGCCCGTCTCCAAGCTCCCCGTGAACGTGATGCTGTCCACGTCGGGATGGGACGCGAGCGCCTGGCCGACGGTCGAGCCCGGTCCCGTGACGATGTTCAGGACGCCCGGCGGGAGGCCGACCTTCTCCGCGACCTCCGCGAGGAGCAACGCGGACAGTGGCGTGACCTGCGCGGGCTTCAGGACGGCCGTGTTTCCCGCCGCCAACGCGGGCGCGACGCCGCGGCACGCGAGGGTCAGCGGATAGTTCCACGGGGCGATGTGCAACGTGACCCCGACGGGTTGCCGGAGCGTGTAGTTGAGCCGGTTCCCCGGCACGGGAATCGTCTCGCCCTCAATCTTGTCCGCCAGCCCCGCCCAGTACTCGAACGTCTTGTAGACGAAGGCGATGTCCCCCTTCGCCTCCCGAATCGGCTTGCCGACGTCGAGGCTCTCCGTTCGCGCGAACTCGTCGAACCGGTCGCGGAGCATCTGTCCAATCTGGTACAGGAACCGGCCGCGCTTGCTCGGGTCGATCCCCCGCCATTCCGGGTTGTCGAACGCAGCGCGTGCGCTTTCCACGGCGGCCTTCGCGTCCTCCACGCCGCCATACGCGACCTCGGCAATCGGCTGGTTCGTCGCGGGATCGAGGTCGTGGACGTATTGCCCTGTGCTCGGCTCAATCCACTTCCCGCCGACGAACAGCTTGCGCTGCGCGAGTTCCATCGAAGGTGGAGAACGGCCGTGCGGATTTAAGCCCATGCGCCCATCGGCTGCGCGTGGAGACGGAGCTCCGCGAGCGGCACGCGCCATGGGGGACGTTCCCGTGGCCCGAGTGGCCGGACATGTTCCTCGAACGATTGGCGGCGGAGGATTTCTCCGACGCGACCGTCCTCGACCTCGGGACGGGAGAGGGACGCCTTGCGCTCTACCTCGCGCCTCGCGCGACGCGCGTCGTGGGCATCGATACGGATGAGGTCGCCCTGGATTCCGCCCGGCGGCTCGCACGCGAGCGCGGGCTTTCGAACGTGAACTTCTTCGCGGCGAATGCGGACGAGGCGAACTACCGCCTGCTCGTCCGCAGCCCAATCGATTACGTCGTCGCGAGCTACTTCATGTCCGAAGAGGCGATCGCGAATGCGGCCAAGGGTGTCCGAAGTGGAGGCAAGTTCCTGTTCGCGTGCCACCATCCGGACAACTGGATCGAGTCGGGCCGTGTGGGGCGGTTCTCCTTCGGAGAGGGGCGGATGGAGGTCCTCCTCACCGCGAACGGATTCCGCGTCGAGTTCCTCGGCGTGGACCGGCTCGTCGTCGTGTACGAGAACCTCGACGCCTTGGCGGCGGCCCACCCCGCGCTGCACGAGAAGTTCCGAGGAGACGGTCGGTGGTCGGTCCTCTCGGAACGGGATCGCGATGGGCCCGTCGACCTCACGTGGGCGACGTTGGTCGGGGTCGCGCTCCGGCCGTGAGCCTCACGGTCCCACGGTCCGCCCGGCCTGGACGACGACCACCAAGTCGCGGCGGAACGCGGACGGTTCGTCGAGCGGGTTTCGTGTCAAGACGAGGAGGTCGGCCGCGTAGCCAGGCGCGACGAGGCCAACCTCGCCGTCGATTCCGAGCAGGCTGGCGGCGGTCACCGTCGCCGCCTCCAGCGCCTGCGCAGGTGTGATCCCGGACTCGACCATAAGTTCGAGTTCCCGTGCGTTCCCGCCGTGCGGGTTGAACGGCGTGCCCGCGTCCGTGCCCATCGCGATTCGAACGCCGCGACGGGCGCACTCCGCGAACGCCTTGCGACGGATCGGGTCGATCTCCGACGCTTTCTTCACCACGTACTCCGGCACGCCTTTCGCCGTCCCCGCGTCAATCATCGCGCGGGTCGCGACCAGAGTGGGCACGAGGAAGACCTGATC
>JACQPO010000048.1 GCA_016207545.1 Methanobacteriota archaeon
GAGCAGTGGTTCCTGCGGGTGGAGCCCCTGAAGCCGAAGATGCTCGAGGAGATCAAGCGTGTCCGATGGACGCCGGAATGGGCGGGCTCCGCGCGGCAATATGAGTGGACGGTGAACCTTCGGGATTGGACGATTTCGCGGCAGCGGTACTGGGGAACGCCTCTCCCGCTGTGGATCTGCGAGAACTGCGAGGACTTGCACGTCGTCGGCTCCGTCGAGGAACTGAAGGGGGGGCAGAACTACCGGGACGGGATGGACCTCCACCGCCCCGGCATCGACGCGGTCACGTTCCGATGCGCGAAGTGCGGCGGAACGATGCACCGAGTGAAGGACGTCCTCGACGTGTGGTTCGACTCCGGCGTCGCGAGTTGGGCGCAGCTCAACTACCCGCGGGACAAGGATGCGTTCAAGCGGTGGTGGCCCGTAGACTGGATCGTTGAGGGGAACGACCAGACGCGCGGGTGGTTCAACTCCCAGATGTGGGCCGGCGTCATCGCGTTCGACCGCGCCCCGTACGAGTCTGTCGTGCTCCACGGCTGGATGAACGGCCCGGACGGCCGCCAGATGCACAAGTCCCTGGGGAACTACGTGGAGCCGTCCGAGGTTATCGCGAAGAACGGGGTCGACGCGCTCCGCCTGTACCTGTTGCGAACGAACGCGCCGTGGGAGGACATCACGTTCAACTGGGAGGACGTGAAGAACGCGGGCCGGGTTCTGAACATCCTGTACAACGTGTACAAGTTTGCCTCGATGTACATGGCGATGGACAAGTTCGACCCGGAGGCGCACGCCCTCGGCGACCTCGTGAAGTGGATGACGCCGGAGGACAAGTGGCTCCTGTCTCGGATGGAGCGGCTCAAGGAGACGGTCTCCGCAGAGCTCGAGGCGTACGAACTCCACCGCGCGGTGCGCGCCCTCGAGGAATTCATCGTCGAGGACCTGTCGCGGTGGTACGTGAAGCTCATCCGCGACCGCACGTGGCAGGAAGGAGAGGACCGCAGCAAGTTGGCGGCGGAGAAGGTGCTCCACGAGGCGCTCGTTACGACCGCCAAACTGCTCGCGCCGTTCTGTCCCCACATCGCGGAGGAGATCTACCAGAACCTCGACGGCCGCCTGCTCACCGTCCACATGTGCGACTGGCCGCAGACGAATGAGGATTTCCTCAACGCTGGACTCGAGAAATCGATGAACACCGTGCGGGACCTGGTCGACATCGTCGCGAAGGTCCGCCAGAAGGAGAACGTGAAGCTGCGCTGGCCCGTGCGTTCCCTGACGCTCCGCGGGCCGACGGATGAAGCGAACAAGGCGCTCAACGAGCTGAAGCACGTGTTCCTCGCGCTCGCGAACGTGAAGTCCCTCGACGTCGTGCCAACGGACAGCCCCTACTCCGAGGTGGAACTGACACTGATGCCGGATCCTCAGGCGATCGGAAAGATGTACAAGACGTGGTGGTCGAAGATTGCCACGATGCTCGAAATGCGGTCCGCGGCGGAGGTCCAGCAGGAACTCGAGACGAAAGGCGAGTACCGGATGGGGATCGAGGGTCAGATGATCAAGGTCCTTCCCAACATGGTGAAGATCGAACGCAAGCTGCCGAAGGGAATCGTGCGCGTGGAAACGCCGTACGGGGAGTTGTTCATCGACCTGCGCGTCACGGACGAGATCCGCGCGGAAGGGATGGCCCGTGAGGTCGTCCGCCGAATCCAGCAGATGCGGAAGGACCTCGATCTCGACGTGGAGGACTACATCCGCACGAGCGTCAAGATGGCGGACGAACTCGCCGCGCTTCTTGCGCCTTGGCGGGAGTACGTCGCTACGGAAAGCCGGAGCCGCCCGCTCTCGCTCGGCACGAGCGAGGTTGACGAGGAGTACGTCGTCGAATGGCCAAACGTGGACGGCGAAACCCTCTTGATCGGTATCACGCCGCTTCACGTCCGCGAGGCGCTCACCGCGTTCACCGCCGTCCCCGGGATCACGGAGAAGAAGGCGTTCGCCCTCTTCGACGCCGGGTACAAGACCCTCGCCTCCCTCCGCGGTGCGAGTCGGGACGAGCTGCTCTCGATCCCAGGGTTCGAGGAGTCGGACGTGCGTCGCCTCCGGGAATTCCTGGAGCGGCCTCCCCAGCCGGAGGAGACCGCCGCGTGCTCCGTGTGCGGGGTCATCATGGGCGCGGAGGCGACCCGCTGTTGGCGGTGCGGCGAGCTGCCTCCGGGAACGCTCCCCTGCCCCGTGTGCGGCCAACCGATTCCGAAGGGGACGTACGCATGTCCCCACTGCGGGTTCGGCAGCAGCCACGCCCCCGCCGCGCCGGAACCCGCCGCGTCCGCGGAGCCATCCGCCCCGACCCTGACCCCGGCGGTCGAGGTCCGCGCCGCAACGGTGTCGCCCGAGAACCTGCCGCCCCCGGCCCTGGAGACCGGGAGCTCGTCCACGTATCTCGTGAAGGAGACGAAGCCGGAGCAGTCCTACGCGTTGTTCCTCGACAGCCTGCGCCGGGGTCGTAAAGGGTTCTGCGTCACGCGCGTCTATCCCGCCAAGATCCGGGAGAAGTACGGCCTCGCGCCGGAGGTCTCCATGCTGTGGCTGAGCAACGTGGGGAAGGAGGACAGCGTCCGGCCGAAGGACCTCGAGAAGCTCTCCCTGTCCCTCGAGCAGTTCATCAGCCGAGAGGGGGGCGTCGTCCTCCTGGACGGCATCGAGTACCTGATCACGAACAACAACTTCCTGACCGTCCTCCGGCTCGTCCAATCCTTGCGGGACCAAGTCGCGATCCACGGGGCCACGATGGTCATCTCCGTGAACCCGTCGACCCTCGACACGCACCAGCTAAACCTGCTCGAGAAGGAAGTCGACTCCGTCGTCATTGCGGGGTAGCGCCGCCGACCGTCGCCCGGTACGCCTCCATGAGCCTCGGAACGGCGTCGAGCGTCGCAAGCTCGTCGGGCGGAATCCATCGGAACTCTACGTTCTCCCAGTCGAGCCGAATCTCGCCGTGCGGGGCCTGAAAACGGAACGGGTGAATCGCGAAGACCGTTTGGCCCTCCCGTGTGTATATGGGGGCCCCGCGGGCGACCAGCGTGAGGTCCCGGAGCCCCGTCTCTTCCTCGACCTCCTGGCGCGCGCGCGCCTCGGGC
>JACQPO010000056.1 GCA_016207545.1 Methanobacteriota archaeon
CCCTCGCGCTGTTGTCCCCGACCCCCTCGCCTCTGACGGTCGGTCTGCGTCTGGTGGTGGCAAGCGTGCTCATCCTCGTCGGCCTTCTGCAGGCATTCGATCGCGGCACCCACGGGGCGATCGCCGCGCGGATTGCGGGCGCGTTCAACCGGCTCGCGGGCGGGGGGGAAGGCCCGCGGAGCCTCTTCCTGTACGGGTTCGCGTACACCGCGATCGGGATCGGGTGCACGGGCCCCTTCCTCGCGTCCGTCGTCGTGCTCGGGTTCACCGCCGGCGGGTTCGGCCCCGCCCTCCTCGCGTTCCTCGTGTTCGCGCTGACGATGGCGGCGCTCATGGTCGCCGTGGCCCTCGTGGCCCATGCACGGCCGAGGAGCGCGCGCGTCCTCGGCGAGAAGGCCACGCGGCTGAAGCGGTGGGCGGGCGCGGCCCTGGCAGCGTTCGGCGTCCTGCTCGCCTTTCTCACGGTCTTCCCGACCGCGCTGCGCCCCCTGTTCCCGTGATCGTCGGTCACGTTCCGGACGGGGCCCTTCGGTGGTCCCGGCGAAGTGCCCACCGCATCATGGGTAGCATCGAGCGCCACATGGTGCGCCCCTCGGCGGTCAGCTGGTATTCCACCCTCGGGGGACGACCGGACAGCGATATCCGGGCGACGAGCCCCTCCCGTTCGAGCTCCCGCAACCGTTCCGTCAAGCTCTTCGGGCTGACCCCGCCAAGCTTGCGCATCAAATCGTTGAACCGCAGCCGGCCGTGGTTGCCGAGGGTGCCGACGATCAGGATCGACCACTTCTTCCCGAGCACTTGGACGACGCCCTCGAGGGAACAGGGGCAGATGTCTCCGGGTTCTCTCGCCATCGCGCACGTGGGCAGCACGGAGAGATCGCGACGCGTCATCCACCCTCGCCTCCGAGGCGATTTCCGTATGGAAACTTGAGGATATAAGTACTTCAGAATGTATAGTGCTATCGATGGCAGCGAATGTACGCGGGAAGCGTGGAATCCGAAGGTCACGCGGCGCGCGGACCCTCCCGGTCATCCGCGGCGCGTGCGCGTGCGGCTGCGGATGCGCGTGTTGCGCACCGTGAGGGGCGCCCGTGCAGCCGCTTCCCCAGGCCAGCGAGCTAATCGAGCTGACCGACCGAGCCGCGCGGGTCATGAAGTCGGTGCTGCGAAACGCCCGCGGCCGGGGGATCCGCATCGTCGTGCTCAGCGAGAAGGGAGGGCGCAGCTACCGCCTCGCGGTGGGGGACCGTGCGAGGGCCTCCGACCTCGTGATTGAGCGCAAAGGCGTGCCCCTGTACGTCTCCCCCGCCCAATCCAAGGACATGCCCGAGATGCGGATCGACTACGTGCGAAGGGACGGCCGGGAGGGCTTCACGATTCAACCCCTTGGCGGCTGCGGTTGCGGCCCAGACTGCGCGTGCGGCGGCTAAGCGCCTAGCCGTACATCGTCTTCGGCTCGTCCGGCTTCGCCTTCGCCTCCTCCCGCTGCTCCACGATGTCGATGCTGAGGACCATGTGGCACGGGATGAGGCGGACCTTCCCCGCCAACTCCCGGTGCGACTCGTCCAACTCGATGCAGATCGCGTCGTCGGGCCCGATCGTCGCGTAGCCCCGGAACGTCCCGTGGCTCAGCATCGGCTTCTCCCGCGTCTCGACGGACATGATCCGGTACCGGCTGCCCTTCGTGAGCGCGACGAGCGCGTCCTCGGCCATCGTCACCTCCTCTGTTCCGCGAGCTTCTGGAGGTGCTCGACGGTCTTCCGGTAGTTCTCCATGGCGACCTCGACGTTCGCCTCCACGAAGTTCCACGCCTTCCCGAGGTTCCCGTACCGGATCCGATACCCCTTCCGCGTCGTCCCGCGGTCGTCGACCTCGACCTCGTCGAGCAGGTCGATCTCCTTCAGCTTGTTCAGGTGGCGGTACACGGTCGCCTTCGTCGTCTTCAGCTTC
Source organism: Methanobacteriota archaeon (assembly GCA_016207545.1). Lineage (GTDB taxonomy): Archaea > Thermoplasmatota > Thermoplasmata > RBG-16-68-12 > EA-27 > EA-27. The sequence continues at coordinate 1,951 of JACQPO010000056.1, forward strand.
ACCGCCACCTGGTCCGCGGTCCACCCGCGCTCCGGGCGGCTCAGGAAGCATTCCACGAAGAGGCGGTACGGCACGCTCGCGTCGACGGACTTCGCGTCCGTCTTCGGGTTGTACCCCTTCGGGAGGTACCCAATCTGCTGGAGGAAAATCGTCGCCACGTCGTCGAGGTCCTTGAGCGGCGTGAGCGGCGTGTTGCTCACGACGGACAGCTCGAATCCCATCCCGCGGGCTATATCCACGTGGGAAAGATGAAGCTTCCGGCGCGAAACGTCGCGGGGAGGGCGCGACCGATGGTGGGAACGTGCGGGCTCCGAGCGTGGACGGTGGTGCGGCTCGCATTATGGGAGGGCCGCTCGACTGCCCCTCCATGTATTCGGAAATAAACAGGTTGTACCCCGACATTCCCCGGGCGCGGCGTTCGTATCCTTCGCGGTCCGCGGACGGAAGGCGCTGCCACGCGTGAACCGCGTCCGAGAAGGTCCGCCGTCGGATCCGCTGAAGTTCGGTCTTGGGATCGTGCGGCTTGGCGTGGGCACGGATGTACGGGATGCCCTTCCAGGTGGACGCCACGGTCTGCTTGCCTATCGTGCCGCGGAACCGGGTGCCGAAGACATTCGCGATTCTCGTCCGATCACTCTCCTCTGGCCTGGGTGTGACGCGGGAGGCGATGGCGGAGGAAAAGGAAGAGCAGTTTGGTACGGCGTTTTACGAGTATAAGAGTCTTGCCGGAGGTCGGGGGCAGGAGCGATACGAGAACGAGGTTGGGACGAGGTTAGGACGAGGTTGGAGCGAGGCTCTTCCGGAATGGTTGTTCGTCCGGACTAGCGAAATACCACGATCCCGGCGGCGGCCGGGGGGGGCGGGTGCCAGGCCCCGCCCAATCCGGAGTCCCCCTAGGATAGAGCCCTCGTCCCCTCAGGCTCCGTCTCCCTCCCCGTCAAGACGAACGGCGCCACGACCGCCACGTACGCGTACGACGGCCTCGGGCGCCGCGTGAAGGCGGTCGAGTACTCCGGCCTCAGCCTCGTCCACACGGTCTCCGGCTCATCCGCGACGCGGTACGTGTACGCCGCCGGCCTCCTCGTCGCCCGGGTCGCGGGCACCGCGACGTCGTACGTGCACCAAGACGCTTTGGGCTCGACCCGGGCGGTGAGCGACGGGTGCGGGAACTGGGCGTACGTCACGCAGTACGAGTCGTTCGGGAAGGAGTACGGGACCCAGGGCTCGTGGGCGAGCCCGAAGTACACCGCGCAATGGCGGGACGGGAGTCTGGGCCTGTACTACCTGTACCGGAGGTTCTACGACCCCGACCTCGGCCGGTTCCTCTCGCAGGACCCGATCCTCGGCCACCTCACCGTGCCCCAATCGTTGGATCGATACACGTACACGGTCAACAATCCCCTGCGGTACGTCGACCCGACGGGGGAGTCGTGGTGGAACCCGTTCGACTGGGGCGCCGGGGCGCTCCAATTCTACATCGAACTCGGGAAGTCCGTCGGCCAGGCGCTGTCGAAGATCAACCCGCTCGACCTGCTCGACGCAGCGATGACGGTCCTGGGGTTCATCCCCGGCCTGGACATCATCAGCGACGCGTACTTCCTCGGCCGCGCGCTGATCGACGTGGCCCTCGGGAGGGGCTCGTGGGCGGACGTCGCGATGAACGCGGCCGCCTTGCTCCTGCCCGTCGGCTCCGTCCTGCGGGCATCCTCGGGGGACGATTCCGACGGGGACAGTTGGCCCCGCCCACCAGCGCTTGGACCGCCCGTTCCGCGACGGGCGAGCCCCTTTAATGCCGCCAGTCGCTATCGCGGAGCGATGGAGTACCGGATTGTCCTGAGGAAGGGCCAGGACGGGTACTACGTGGCCCAATGTTTGGAAGTTCCCGGCGCGATCAGCCAAGGCCGTACGAAGGAGGAGGCGCTTCGAAATGCGAAGGAAGCCCTCGAGCTCATCCTCGAGGTCCTCAAGGCCGAGGCACGAAAGGGCCGAGATCGCCCGGGTGAAGGTGAATGCCTAAGCTGCCGTGGTGAGCGGGCGGCAGGCGGTCAGGGCGCTCTCGAAGATTAACCCGAAGTCCCCTGGCTCGCATCAACTCGTCACGAGCGGCACGACGCGCACCGCCAGCCCGGGGAACGCCGCCAGAAGCCTGCGATCGCGCGTCCACAAGTGGTCCGCCCCGACTGCGACCACGGCGGCCATGTAGACGGCGTCGTCCGGGTCCACCATCTCCGCGCGTCTCACCAGGGGATGATCGGCGGCGCGCACCAGACTCTCCTGCTTCACGACCCTCAACCCCGTCAGTCGGGTGACGCGCCTACGGAAGGCGGCCGGGGCGCATCCCGCCAGAGCGGCGAACTCTTCGGTGTGTTCCTCGAGTTCCGCGAAGAGGGGCTCGGGAGCGTACCACTCCACATCCTGACGGGACAGTTCGGACGCGGTCCAGCCCTTGGGCCGGACCAGGGCCGCGGCGACGATGTTCGCGTCAACGACGACGCGCATGGCGGGCCCGCCGGAACCGCTCCCCCGCGCCCCGCTTCAGCCTCTGCGCAAGTTCGCGAACCCTCAGGTCCTCCTCTTCCTGCAGTACTTGCCTGGCGAGTTCCAAGGCCCGCGCGTGGCGTACCACGGCGTCCCGGAAGACAGCGCTCCAATTCACGTCGGGGTGCTGACGCATCAGCTCCTTGAGTTCGGCGGAGACCTCGAACGTGACCTTGGTGGATGCCACGTTGAAGTAGATTTACAGCAAACTACATAAAGTTATGGCACTGGCCAGCCTCACGCCTCGACGACGCCGCTCACACACGCCACGTGAAGCCCGCGCTCGCGGAGCTCGCGGACGAGCACGTTGATCCCGACGCTGTCCGAGGCCACGTGGCCCGTCACGAGGAGGTTCTTCCCGCCGCGGGCGCCGAACTCGTCGTGGAGCCTCTTCAGATGGCCCGCGTCCACATGGATGTACACGACCGTGTCAATCCCGTGGCGGAACGCGGCGGCAGCGACGGGGTGCCCGCCGTTCGTCCCCGCCCCATGGAGGACGACGAACTTCCCGAGCGGGTTGCCCGGTCGGCCCATGCGGATCGCAATCTTCGTTTCCGCCTTCCGGAATTCGGGGAGCGTGCCGAGGGCCTTCACCGCATCCGCGACCGTGCTCCGCTTCCGGACGTGCGCCCGGAGGGTCTCGTCCATGACGCGTCGACCGATCTCGTCGCACGGGTTGTGGATGCTCATGAGCGGGATCCCGAGGAGGCGGGCGTAGCTCGGGACGTGGTCGTAATTCGTCGCGTGGACGCGAGGGGCGTGTTCCGCCTGCATCGCACGGACGGCCGCCTCCGCGGCTGCCTTCGGGACGCCCGCGCGTCGCAGGTTCACCGTGTGCCTCTCGAACACGTTCAGGATGCCGAGGGAGGCCTTGCCGCCAACGGGATGGTGGGCAATCACGAGGTCGTACCCGAGGGCCTTCGCCGCCAACAGCGTCCCGACGTCCGCGTCGATCCCGAACAGGGCGCGACGCACGTCGGCGGACGGCACGTAGATCTCGCTGTCCGCAGGGACCTCCTTCTGGCGGGCGAGCGTCACGGCCAGGTCCATGATCGCCTCGGTGTCCATGCGGGCGGCATGCCCGGTCGCCGCAAAAGGGTTGCGCGCTACGCCTTCTTCTTCGCCGGCTCTCGGTCCGGCTGCCCGATCAGGAGGAGCCGGCCCATCTGCGTGAGGGAGATCACGAGCCGGCCCTGCCGGGCGCGGTCGATCCCCACGAGCCCGAGCTCCTCGAGCCCCTTGCTGTCCCGCCCCCCGCGGATGTGGTAGCTGAGGAGGGATTTCTCGATTCCCGACGCTTCGCTCAAGTTGTTGAGGGAGTCGACGGACCCGCCGAGCCTGTCCAGGGCCTTGAGGATCGCAATCTTGCTCTCCGACACGATCTCCGCATAGGAGAACTTGAGCACGGGGAGCATGTGGGCGCGGTCGCCTTCCACGTAGTACGCCTTGATGCCGTTCACGAACGCGGCGCTGATCGCGCCGCACGTCATGAGCTTCCGGCCGGAGGACACGTTGATCAAGACGTCGTCGTACCGCACCTGTGCCTCCCGCAGAATCAGGG
>JACQPO010000062.1 GCA_016207545.1 Methanobacteriota archaeon
GTATATAAGTGTAACTGTGTCACTCCTCGAGGTTGAACACGATCGTCTTGAGCTCCGTCATCTCGTCGACGCTGTACCCGATGCCCTCGCGTCCGATCCCGCTCGCCTTGCTCCCGCCGAACGGGAAGTAGCCGACGCCGTGCTTCGGGTGGTCGTTCACGGTCAACTCCCCCACGCGCAGGTCCCGCGCGATCCGCCAAATCCGGCGGTAGTCGTTCGTGAACACGCACGAGTCGAGGCCGTACCGGGACATCTTGCTCACCTGCAACGCCTCCTCCTCGTCCTCGATCCGCATCACGGTGACGACGGGGCCGAACGTCTCCTCGAACGCGATCCGAGCCGCCAACGGGACGTCGTCGAGCAGCGTGGGCTCCACGTAGCACGCCTTCGACTTCCCGCCGCGCAGGAGCTTCGCGCCGTTCTTCACCGCGTCGTCGATCAGGCCTTGCACGCGCTCCGCGGCCTTCCGGTTGATCACGGGCCCGACCTTCACGCCGGGATCCCGCGGGTCCCCATGCTTCCACGCGGCCATGTGGTGCTCGAGCTTCTCGAGGAACGCGTCCGCCACCGTGTCGAACACGAGGATCGCGGAGATCGCGTCGCACCGTTGGCCCGCGTTCTTCAGCGCGCCGTCGAGGCACTTCTCCGCCGCCAAGTCGAGGTCCGCGTCGTCGAGGACGATCCCCATCCCCTTCCCGCCGAGCTCGAGGTGGAGCTTCTTGATCCCCGCGTTCCGGACGATCTCCTCGCCGACCTCCGTGCTCCCCGTGAAAGAGACCATCGCGACCTTCGGGCTCGAGACGATCGCGTCGCCCACGGTGCCGCCGCGACCCGTGACGACGTTGAACGCGCCCTTCGGGAGCCCAGCCTCCTCGAGGACACGCGCGAACAGGATCATGCTGAGGGGCGTGTCGCTCGCGGGCTTGAGCACGACGGAGTTGCCCGCCAACAACGCGGGGATCGCCTTCGCGGCCGCGATGAACAGCGGGTAGTTGAACGGGCACACGGCCGCGACGACGCCGACCGGGACGCGCGTGACGATCGCGGCGCGGCCCTTCGCGTCCTTCGACCACTCTCCGGGAATGTACTCGCCCATGATCGCGCGCGCCTCCTGCATCGCGAGCCGGAGCCGGTCCGCGGCGGCGTTCGCCTCGCCCTCCCCATCCTTTGGCGGTTTTCCCGCCTCTGCGGTGAGCACGCGAACGAACTCCTGTTTGTGCTCCATGAGGAGCTGCCGCGCGCGCTCGAAGATCTCCACGCGCTCCGCGCCGGGGATTGCGGCGATCTTCCGATGCCCGTCGACCGCCGCGTCGATCGCGGCCTCCACGTCCGTCACGGTCGCGTTCGGCGCCCGCGCGACGACGGAGTCGTCGATCGGCGTGTCGACGTCGAACGTGCCCTCGCCGCTCGCGTCGAGCCACAGGCCATTGATGTACAGCTTGAACGACGGCACGCCGTCGCGGATTTCGTGCGCGGGCGCGAAGAACGGCGACAACTTCTCGAGCATGGAACCAACCGCGCGTCCCAACCCCGGGGGGTTCATGAAGGTTGGCACGGTTCGTTCCCCGCGCTCCCATAACCTATACTCCCGCGCCGCGAGATGCGCGGGGCGGAGAGGGGGTGAATAGTCAGCATCGACTGGAGCGGAATCAACTGGTTGGCGGTGGGGGCGGCTGGGTTCGTGGCGTGGATCGTCGGCGGGATTTGGTTCGCGCCGCCCGTGTTCGGCTGGCGGTGGATGGCGGCGCTCGGCATGAAGCCCGATCAGGCGGGGAATGGCCTAGTGCGGCTTGTCCGCCTTCGTGCCCTCGCACAGGACCTGCGCGGCGTCCTCCGGCATCACGGGGTTGATGTAGAACCCCGTCCCCCGTTCGAACCCCGCGGTCTCCGTGAGCCGCGGCGTGATCTCGAGGTGCCAGTGGTACCGCGCCTCCTTCCGGTCGCACGGCGCCGTGTGGATGTAGTAGTTGACCGGCGGGTCGTCGAGCACTTGGAACATGCGGCCAAGCACGTCCTTCACGATCCGCGCGAGCGGCGTCCGCTCCCCCTCCGCAAGGTCCTCGAACGCCATCTCGTGCGCCTTCGGGAGGATCCACGTCTCGAACGGGAAC
>JACQPO010000052.1 GCA_016207545.1 Methanobacteriota archaeon
GATTGCGCGCGTGAACGGCGTGTGTGCGGGCGGCGGAAACGAACTCCACATGGCGTGCGACTTGAGCGTAGCGGTGGAAGACGCGGACTTCATGCAAGTCGGCGCCAAGGTAGGCTCCGTCGCCGCGGGCGGTGCGACGCAATGGCTGCCAATCCTCATCGGCGATCGCCGGGCACGGGAGATGCTGTACTTATGCGAGCGAGTGCCGGCACGGAAGGCGCTCGACTGGGGGCTCGTGAACTGGGTCGTCCCCCGCCAAGAAATCGACGTCAAGGTCCGGGAGGTTGCGGACAAGCTCATCGACAAATTCCCGGAATGTCTGCGATACACGAAGCAGCAGGTGAACTTCTGGAAGGACCTCGCGTGGCACCAGACGATCGGCCACGCTCGCGATTGGCTCAGCCTCCACTTCGCGACGCGGGAGCCGTTTGAGGGGATGCGTGCGTTCGTGGAGAAGCGAAAGCCGGACTATCGCGCGGAGGGATCCGAAAGCCCAGAGTTCCTGTACGGTCCGCCCGTCCTGGATTGTCCGCGGTGCGGTGCGAAGGGACTTCCGAACGGGTTTGCCTTCTGCGGCCGTTGCGGCGCTCGGCTAGGCGCGGAATAGACCGAATCTTAATACACCGCGTCCGATTGCCGCACGAGGTATCCTTGTGGCGGTGAAGTTGGAGCCCCCTGCGGGGGGCCACTCCATCCGGACTCAGGGCGACCGGCTGGCGGTGCCGGACGACCCGATCATCCCGCTCATCCACGGAGACGGCATCGGCCCGGACGTGACCGGCGCGGCAACGCGCGTGCTCGTGGCGGCCGTCCAAAAGGCGTACGGCGGGCGGCGCAGTTTGCACTTCTGGGGGGTGGCTGCGGGCGAGGCATCCCAGGCGAAATACGGGGAGCTGCTCCCGCAGGCGACGATCGACGCAATCCGCGAACACATCGTCGCGCTGAAAGGCCCGCTCACAACGCCCGTTGGCGGCGGCTTCCGGAGCCTGAACGTGACGTTGCGGCAGACCCTGGACCTGTACGCGAACGTGCGGCCGATTTACTATATTCCCGGTGTGCCGAGCCCCATGAAACATCCCGAGAAGATGGACATGACCATCTTTCGGGAGGCGACGGAGGACGTGTACGCGGGCATCGAGTGGCCGCAAGGCAGCGAGTCCGCGAAGAAGCTGATCAAGTTCCTGCGGGACGAGTTCAACGTCCGCGTCCGCGAGGATTCCGGAATCGGCGTGAAGCCGATGAGCGAGTTCGGCACAAAGCGCCTCGTCCGGAAGGCGATCCGGTATGCAATCGAACACGGGCGGCGGAGCGTGACCCTCGTCCACAAAGGGAACATCATGAAGTACACGGAGGGCGCGTTCCGCGACTGGGGCTACGAGGTCGCGCGGGACGAGTTCGGGGACCATACGATCACGGAGCAGGAGGTGGCGGAGAACTACATGGGTACGCCGCCGAAGGGGAAGGTCGTCATCAAGGACCGGATCGCGGACAACATGCTCCAGCAGCTCGTCACCCGGACGGAAGAGTACGATGTCCTCGCACTTCCGAACCTGAACGGCGATTACATTTCGGACGCCGCCGCGGCGCAGGTCGGCGGTCTCGGCGTCGCGCAGGGCGCGAACATCGGGGACTTCGTGGCGCTGTTCGAGCCCGTGCACGGGTCCGCGCCGAAGTACGCCGGGCAGGACAAGGTCAACCCGACGGCGGAGATTTTGGCGGGACAAATGCTGCTCGACTACATCGGGTGGAAGGAGGCCGCGGCGCACGTCCTTCAGGGCGTGAACAGGACGATCGCCGCCAAAATCGTGACGTACGACCTCGCCCGCCAGATGGAGGGCGCGAAGGAGGTCCGCTGCTCCCAGTTCGCGGACGCGGTCATCGAGCGGCTGTAGGACCGGCTACTCCCGCACAACCTCGAGCTTGACGTTGAGCGGGATCGACTTCGCGAGGGAGTCCCCGACCGGCGAGGCCCGTTCGCACATCGCCCGGAGTCGGGCAACCTGCTCCTCGGTCGCCTCGGGCGCGCGGAGGCGTACCGTGTACTCGATTCGGTCGTACCCGGGCCCAGGCCCTTCCAGGCCGAGGAGCCGTCGGATGTTGAAGTGGCCGGCCGCCTCAATCTCAAGCCCCTCGAGCCTCAGGCCCATCAGGGATGCGTGGGTCGCCACGACCTCCACGTCGCACGCCGCCAGTGACGCGAGGAGGACGCGCATCGCACTCGGATCGTCGTCCCCGCCCATGCGGAAGGAACGCTCTTTGAACGCGACTTCGGCCCGCGTACCGCCGACCCATTTCGCCACGAGCGTGGGGTTTCGCTCCGCTTCCGACGGATTGCGCCGACAAGACTCGACGTACTCCCGAAACTCCGACACATTGATGCCGTTCAGCACCGCCTCCCCCTCGGACATGGAGCCGGCAAGGGGCGAGGATTGACTTAACAATATCCCTGGCTGACTGCGGGAGGCGTGCCTTTTTGACCGGCAAACGCCTCCGCACCTCGTGGCCGGGGCACACTGGACCGAGCAGTTGTTCCTCGAGCACGCGGATATCTTCCTCAGAATCCACGAGGACCACATCGAGCGTGCGGAAGGGCAGGCGCGGGAGGTCATGGGCATCCTCGCCCGAGGAAACGCAACGCCGCCCAGGGAAATCCTCGACGCCCCATGCGGCATTGGCCGCCATGCCGTCTATCTTGCCAAGTCCGGCTACCGGGTGACAGGCATCGACTTCGCTCCCGCCTTCCTCGAGAGGGGGCGCCGTTTGGCGGCGGAGCTTGGGGCCAGCCCGGAGTTCGTCCTTGGCGACCTCCGGGAAGTCGAACGGATGTTCCGGGGCCGTGAGGGAACGTTTTCCGCAATCCTCAACCTGTGGACCTCCCTGGGCTATTGGGGCGAGGCGGTCGACCGCGACATCCTGCGCCAGTTCCACAGACTTGCGGCGCCCGGGGGCTTGCTCATCGTGGACACGGTGAACCGCGACTTCCTCGTCAAGAATTTCCAGAAGTATGGATACGAGGAGTGGGGCGACCTCGTGCACATCGAGGAGCGCATGTTCGACCCCGGTTCGCCCGACATCTCGTCCCAATGGGCGTTTTACACACGAAAGGACCGTGACCTCATCCATCGCGCGACGATTCCCATCCGGCACCGCCTATACGGACCTCACGAACTCAAACGCGTCGCAGAGTCGGCTGGGTGGAGAACCCTCGGCCTGTTCGGAAATCTCGCCATGGAAGAACTGACGGCAGATCGGTCCCGCATCGTCCTCGCTGCGCGCAAGGAAGGATAACGTGCGCCCTTCGCCCGGAGCCGGGCATCCCAGGCGTCCTCCGCTCCTAAACGTTCTTTAGCTCCGGACCGCTTGCAACCGCCCATGGCCGCGGGACAGGGCTGGACGGAGGACCTGTTCCTCAAACAGGGCGATCTGTTCCTGAAGCTCCACGAGCGGGGGCTCGAGCATTCGGAGGAGGAGGCGAAGGCAATCGTCATCCTCCTCCAGCGCCATGGGCTTCCCGACGGCGCATCGATTCTCGACGCCCCGTGCGGCATCGGCCGCCACGCGATCCACCTGGCCCGGTTTGGGTATCGGGTCGCAGGGATCGACCTGTCCCCGATGTACATCGAGCGCGCGGAGCATTTCCGGGAGAAGCTGAACCTGAAGGACCGCCTCGAGCTGAAGGTCGGCGACGTCCGCAAGGTCGCGGAGGCGTTCCCCGACCGAACGTTCGACGCCGCGATCAACATGTGGCAGTCCCTCGGGTATTGGGAGGAGGAAACGGACGCTTCCATCCTCACGCAGCTCCGCGATCTCACGACAGACAAAGGCCTGCTCATCGTCGACGTGCTGAACCGGGACAACCTCGTGAAGTACATGACGAGCTTCGGCCTCACGCGGCACGACGACGGGACGGAGCAACACGAGATGCGCCGCCTGAACTTCGAAACGTCGCATCTCGAGCTAATCTGGGACTTCTACAAACGGGAGGGAAACGACCTCAAACACCGGTCCACGATGAAGGTCCGCTTCCGCGTCTATTCCCTCCACGAGCTGCGCGCGCTGTTGCGTGCCGCAGGGTGGACGCCGCTCGAGGAAGTGGGCTCGTTCGCCTTGGAGCCGATATCCGTGGAGAAAAAGCGAATCATTGCGGTTGCCGCAAAGACATAAGTCGCCCCTTCCTTACCCGTAGGGATGGCGTCGGTGCCGAGCTGGGTGCCCATCGCCCTGACAGCGTTTCTGGCGGCGTGCATCGGCATTTTCCTGCACCGCCTGTGGTACGTCGTCCGGCTCCTCCGTACGGGGAAAGCGCGGGAGAAGCGATGGGATCACTTCTCCGAGCGCATCGACGCACTCATCGTGCTGGGCTTCTTGCAGCGCAAGGTCTACCGCTCCCTGCCTGTGGGGGTCCTCCACTCGTTCATCTTCTGGGCCTTCGTCCTCCTCGGGACGAGCGTCGTCGAAATCACGGCGCAGGGATACGCACGGGGGTGGCAGCTCCCCGTCCCCCTGGCGCTGAACGGACCGCTCTACTTCGCGCAGGAACTTGTCGCGGTCCTCGCGATCGTCGGCATCGGGATGGCGCTCTACCGACGGTACGTCGTACGTCCGAAGAAGCTCATGCACGAAGGGTTCCTCGACGCCACGATCGTCCTCATGTTCATCCTCGGCATCGTGACCACGATCCTGCTGTACAACGCGGCGGACATCGGGCTACGCGGCTCCGGCGCGAGTCCCGAATGGAAGCCGTTCTCGTCCGCGCTCCTGAGCGTCTCCATCGCGCGCCTTGACCCAGCCCTGTGGTGGTGGGTGTTCTGGGCCGCCCACGTCGCCCTCCTGTTCTCCTTCCTCGCGTACATCCTGTACAGCAAGCACTCCCACATCCTGTTCGCGCTGTTCAACGCGTTCTGGGTCAACATGGAGCCGAAGGGCGCGATTAAACCGATCGACCTGGAGAAGACCGAAACGTTCGGCGTCCACCGCGTCGAACAGCTGAGCCTGCGTCAACTCCTGGACGGGTTCGCCTGCACGGAGTGCGGCCGGTGCACGGACAACTGCCCGGCGAACGCGACGGGCAAGCCGCTGGACCCGATGCGGATCATCACGAACATGCGGGACACGCTCCTCGAGCAGGGGCCCGCGATCTTGGCGGGGAAGACGGACGGGCTCCCAGACATGTTCCAGACCGTGCACTCGGAAGAGGGCATCTGGGCGTGCACGACGTGCTACGCGTGCGTGTACGAATGCCCGGTCATGATCGAACACGTACCGAAGATCATCGACATGCGTCGCCACATGGTCCTCACGGAGGGCAAGATGCCCCCAGAGGCGATGGAGACGATGCGGAAGATCGAGCAGAACTACAACCCGTGGGGCATCGGGTGGGACCAGCGGGGGAAGTGGGCGGAGGGCATGGGCATCCCGACGCTCGCGGAGGACGGGCACGACGCCGAGTACCTGTTCTGGGTCGGCTGCGCCGGCTCCTTTGACGAACGGAACCGGAAGGTGACGCAAGCGTTCGCGCGGCTCCTTCAGAAAGCGGGCGTGAAGTTCGCCGTCCTCGGCGCGGAGGAAAAGTGTACGGGGGATCCCGCGCGGCGCATCGGGAACGAATACTTGTTCCAGATGCTCGCGAAGATGAACGTCGAGACGTTGGACAAGCACGGCGTCAAGAAAATCGTGACCGCGTGTCCGCACTGCTTTAACACGCTCAAGAACGAATATCCGCAGTTTGGCGGCAACTACGAGGTCATCCACCACTCGCAGCTGCTCGCTGAACTCATCGATGGGGGCAGGCTGAAGCCGGCGAACCCGGTCGCGAAGACGGTCACGCACCACGACTCCTGCTACCTCGGCCGGTACAACGACATCTACGACGAGCCGCGCCACGTGCTGGAGGTGCTCCCGCAGATCAAGACCGTGGAGATGGGGCGGTGCCGCGACAAAGGCTTCTGCTGCGGCGCCGGCGGCGCGCGGATGTGGATGGAGGAGACGGTCGGGGAGAAGGTCAACCACCGCCGACTGTCGCACATCATGGAGACCGGCGCGGACATCGTCGCAACCGCGTGCCCGTACTGTCTCATCATGATGGACGACGCCGCGAAGACGAAAAACGTGGACGCCCAACTCGAGCGAGCGGACATCGCCGAACTCCTTGAGCGCACGTTGTAGCCCGGCAAAGGTTCATATTCAACCCTCCCGAGGGAGCGCTGGGAGACCGTATCATGGGAATCCTTCCGCTTCCGACGTCCCCGGACCTTGCCGCCACCGTCGCGAGGATGGCGCTCGGTGCCCTGATCCTCGTCCACGGCGTGCCGAAGATCAAGAGTCTGAGGGGCACCGTGGGCTGGGTGAAGAGCACGGGCTTCCCCGGCGGCGCCGCTTTCGCGGTGCTGTTCAGCTTGCTGGAGTTCTTCGGCGGCATCGCCCTGCTCCTCGGATTCCTCACCCAGATTGTGGCGGTCCTGTTCGTCCTCGAGATGGTCGCGACGTCCATCTTTTCGAAGACGAAGCTCGGAAAGAAGTTCGTCCTGGGCTACGAACTGGACGCCGTATACCTCGTCCTTGCGGCGACCGTCGCCCTGCTCGGGGCGGGCCCGTGGTCCGCGGACCGCGCCTTGGGCCTCTTCTAGAGCGCGTCGATCTTCTTCGCGAGTTCGAAGTCCAAGGCGGTCAACCCGCCACGGTCGTGGGTTGTGAGGCGGAAACGCACGGTCGCCCAGGAGTTGTAGATGTCCGGATGGTGGTTCATTTCCTCCGCGAGTTCCCCGACCTTGTTGATAAACGCGAGGGCTTGGCGGAAGTCCTTGAACTTCCACGTGCGCTCGATGTAGTTCCCCTTCCAAGTCCACTTCGGAATCTCCGCCATGTGGGCCGTGATTTCCTCTTCGGTAAGGAGCGTGCGGCGGGCCATGAATTCCCCCACCAGGAAACGCGGCGTCGGAGAAAAGCCTGGCCCTCGGGGCCGGGCCGTTCACGCGATGCGGAACGGCGTCCCGCAGTAGTGGCACGTCGTGAAGCCGTTCGGATCCAGGGGCCCTGGGGGTGGCGCCGCAGTTCGGGCAGACGAGCTTGACGGGCGTCCCGGGGGTACCGTCCGCGCGGGCACCGCGCGGCGCGGCTCTTCCACCCTCGCGTACAGGAAGCCGCCAATTGCGAGAAGGGCGAACCCGAGGAGGGCGACGAGGACGGGATGGAGGATCCCCGTGACTGCCGCGGCGCTGGTCCCGAGGAGGAAGACCAGGAAACCGGTCGGGACGAGTCCCATGCCGACGGCGGCGCGACGGCGGGAGGAGCGGGGCGCGGGCGGTGGTGGCGGCCACGGCCGCGCGACGCCCATCCTTTACATGAGGGCTCCGCCGTGGCTCTCACGACAGGGAGCGAAGGAAGGTGGAAGCAAAGGCTTCATCGCGGCGACGCAACCGGTGTCGGTTCCAATGCCCTACGCCAAGTTCAAGCAATGGAACCGCCATAGGGACACGGGGGAGTATCCACGCCTATTAGCGTGCAACGTCTCGGGAAACACATCGTGAGGGATAGCCTTCGACCGAAGGAATACGAGCCCGTCCTCGTCTCGTGCGGGCCGCACACGATTGAACTGGCCGAACAGGTCGCCTTGGAATGCCAGAAGGTGGGCGCGGACCCGGCGCTGTGGCTCGACACGGACACCATGTTCTATGGGCAGTTCAAGAACTACACCGCGGAGAACCTCAAGCGCGTGTCCGCCCACTGCGTCGGCCTCCTCGACTACGTGACCGCCTACGTGTGGCTCGGCGGGGTGCGGGATCCGAGCGGAATGGCAAAGGTGCCGCGGGACGTATGGGCCGCGTACAACGAGGGGGAGCTCGCCCACTGGGACAGGTCGAGCGAGAAGAAGCCGAAGAACGTCAGCGTCGCCTCGGGCCTCATCACCCGGGAGCGGGCGAAGTCGTATGGGTTCAACCACGCGAAGTGGAAGGCGATGGTCGAGGCCGCGATCGCGGTGAACTACCGCCAGCTGGAGTCCTTCGGGAAGGTCGTCGCGAGCTTGTTGACGCCGCTGTCGCCCGTGGACGTGCGGGTGACCGCGGACAACGCGACGGACCTCCGGTTCCGCCTCGCGGGGCAGGAGCGGAAGGCGTACGTCAACGACGGCGTGATCAGCGACGAGGACTTCGCGGCGGAGAACCGGGACGTAAGCCTGCCCGCCGGGTCTGTTGACGTCGCGCCCCTCGAGGACAGCGCGAACGGGACGTTCGTGGCGGACGCGCCGACGCCCCAGTACGGAAAGCGAATCGAGGGGCTCGCGTGGACGTTCCGGAACGGAAAGGTCACGGACTTCACCGCCAAAGCGAACTTGAAACTCGCCCAGACGGGATGGGAGGCCGCGACGGGGGAGAAGGACGTATTCGGTTCCGTCACCTTCGGGCTGAACAAGAAGGCCCTGCCCGGCTTCCTGCAGACCTCCATCGTCGCGGGCACCGTGAGCGTGGCGATCGGGGACAACCGATCCCTCGGCGGGCGGAACCGGAGCAGCTTCGGGGCCCAGGCGTTCCTGACCTCCGCGACCGTGGAGGTTGCGGGCAAGACCGTAATCGAGCGGGGGACGTGGGTCATCTAGAGCCGCGGCCCCGTTCGGGTTCAGCCGCGACGTAGTTTGGGGCGGCCAGGAGACTCGGCCGCCCTTCACCCTTTCTCCGTGTTTCTATCCTTAGAGGTCCCGAAACAGGGTGTGCGCGCATCCGCGCAGGGTTTCCGGGGACTCGAGGGAATGCGGTTCGCACGGGAACAGGGTTCCCGGGGGTCCGCACGGGGTCCCTCGAACCCGCACGGGGGCCCTGAGGACGTGTCCAGGTCCCGTGCGTCCGCGAGGGGTTCCCC
>JACQPO010000058.1 GCA_016207545.1 Methanobacteriota archaeon
AGCCGCAAGGGGAATTGGACCCCCGACCTGCGCGTTACCAAGGCGTCATGAGGGGTTATATAGTTGCAACTGTTATAACTGACCGTGTACAAGAGCGTACCCGTGAAGCGAGACACGTATCGAAAGCTGAAGGACTACAAGATGGCGGGCGCTTCCTTTGACGACGTTCTGAACGAGCTCATGCGTAGCGTCCCCGTCGAAGCCGTCGCCGAGCGGGTGATCCAGGAACATTACGAGCGAATGCGGGAGCGGGAGGGCCGCCCGTGGCGAGAGGTACTGCGCCGCCGGCGGGCGTGATGCTCTCGTGCCGCGCTACACGGTATTCATCCATCGGCGGGCTGAAAAGGAACTTCTGAGCCTGCCGAAGCATGTTATCGAGCGATTCCGGAAGGTGTTTGAGATGCTCGAGGAAGATCCATATCGGCCCCGTCCGGGTTGCGACATCCGGCTCGTTAAAGGCCACCCGCACGTGCGCGCAGTCCGTGTCGGCGACTACCGCGGGATTTACGAAGTCGTGGAGGAGGAGAAAGCGGTCTGGTTCACGAAATTCGGGCATCGGCGCTCCGTATACGGCTGACGTCTGAAGAGAGGCATAGCCGCAGGGGGGAATTGAACCCCCGACCTGCGCCTTACCAAGGCGCCGCCATACCACTAAGCCACTGCGGCAGCGGCGCGCCGTACGCCCAAAGCTCCCATAACCCTATCGTTATGTACAGCCAGCCCTTTGCGCTCGGTCGATGAAGGACGGCCTCACCTCCTTCGACGTGCTCGCGGTCATCCCCGAGCTCCAGGCCCTCGTCGGCGGCTACGTCGACAAGGTGTACCAGTCGGGGGAGGAGGTGACGGTCAAGGTCAACGTGCCCGGCGCGGGCAAGCGGGAGGTGTACGCGAAGGTCGGCAAGTGGTTGTGCCTCCGCGAGGCGTCCGAGAAGCCGGAGACCCCGCCGCCGTTCGCCGCAACACTGCGTTCCCACCTCGACAACGCGCGGATCACGGCGATCGAGCAGCGGGGCTTCGACCGCATCGTGACGTTCGCGTTCGACCGTGACGTGCGCCTCGTGTTCGAACTGTTCGGAAAGGGCAACGTCGTCCTCCTTCGGGGAGAAACTTCCTTGGCGGTGTTTCGGCGCGCAGCATTCCGCGATCGCACGCTCGCCCCGGGAGTCGTGTATGACTTCCCACCGCCAACCGCGAACCCTCTCGCGATGTCCGAGGAGGAATTCGGCCGCGCGGTCGTCGCCGCCAAGGGCAGCCTCGTGAAGATCTTGGCGAGCGCGATGAACCTCGGCGGCACGTACGCAGAGGAGTTGTGCCTTCGAGCCGCCGTGGACAAGGGGATGCGGATGAGTGATCCGCACGATGCTCGCATCGCTCAAATCTATGGGATTCTGCAGGACCTCGCCCGCCAGATTCGCGAATCGCCGGCCCCGCGCGTCGTGTTTGAAGGGGGTGTGCCCGTCGACGTCACGCCTGTCGCCCTGAAGCAACACGCGCATCTCGAAGCGCGCGTGTTCCCCACGTTCAGCGAGGCCCTCTCCTTCTTTCTCGCGTACGCGGTTCCGGAAGCGGCGCCGGGGGAAGATGCAACCGCCAAGCTCCGCCGCCGGTTGGAGCAACAGGAGGCGACCCTTCGTTCCCTCCAGGAAGAGTCGGTCCGCGCGGGCGCGTTGGCGGAGCTCGTGTACGCCCATTACGCGCAGTTCGAGGACCTCATCCGACGGGCGCGCGAAGGGACCTTGCAGCCCGGCGGGACCGTGCTCGCGGTGAATCCCGAAACCCGGATCGCCCGCGTGCAGGTCGGCGACGTCGCGGAGCTGGAGGTCGACTGGACGAAGGACGTCGTCGGGAACGCGCAGGCCCTGTACGAAGTCCGCCGCGACGCGCTCGCGAAGGCGGAGAAGGTCGCGGAGGCGATTCGGGAGACGAAGCAGCAGATCGCGCGCGCGGAGAAGGAGGCGGCGAAGGTCGTGGCGCGCCCGAAGGTAAAGCCCACGAAGCCGTTCTGGTTCGAGGCGTACCGCTGGTTCCTCTCGTCGGAAGGCTTCCTCGTGATCGGCGGGCGCGACGCGAAGACGAACGACGCGGTCGTGAAGAAGCACCTCAGGGAGGGCGACCGGTACGTCCACGCGGACGTCCACGGGGCGCCGAGCTGCGTCGTGAAGGAGGGCTCGAAGGCGGGCGAGGCGACCCTCCGGGAGGCGTGCGCGTTCGCGCTCGCGTGGTCGAAGGCGTGGTCCGCGGGCCTCGGCTCCGGGAGCGCGTATTGGGTGCTGCCGGAGCAGGTGAGCAAGCAGGCGGAGAGCGGGGAGTACGTGGGTCGCGGCGCGTGGGTCATCCGCGGGAAGCGGAACTACGTGCACGACATTCCCGTCCGCGCGGCCGTCGGGGAAATCGAGCACGAGGGCCACCGGAAGGTGATGGCAGGGCCGGTGGAGGCCGTTGGGGTCCGCTCGCGCCGGTATTTCATCATCGAACCGGGCGAGGAGGAGAAGAACGTGTTCGCGCGTCGCGTTGCGGGCGTCTTTTGGGTCCCCGTCGAGGAGGTCGCCCGCGTGTTGCCGCCGGGTCCCGTGAAAGTCGTGGAGCGCACCGGCATCGGGCCGTAAAGGCGGGGCTTCCCGGGAACGCCCCGGCCGTTGGCGCAAACTACTTAATGGACGCGGCGTTCGACAGGGCCGATGAATCCGACGCTCCGCACGATCGGGTTGATGACCCTCCTGTTCGGCCTGTTCGCCGGAATCGGCTGGCTCCTCGGCGGCGTGTTCCTCGGGGACTGGGTCCTCGGCTCCCTCCTGTTCCTCCTCCTCGCGGGCGTCATGAACTTCATCGCGTACTTCTTCGCCCACAAGATCGTCCTGTGGTCCTACCGTGCGCGGATCGTGACGGAGGCGGAGGAGCCTCGGTTGCACCAGATCGTCCGGCGCGCGGCGCAGCTCCTGGGCATACCGATGCCGAAGGTCGCGGTCGTCCCCACGAAGACGCCGAACGCGTTCGCGACGGGACGGAACCCGAACAACGCGGTCGTGGCGGCGACGGAGGGCATCCTCGAGTTGCTCAACGACCGCGAGCTCACCGGGGTCATGGCCCACGAGATGGCCCACGTGAAGGACCGGGACATCCTGGTGATGTCCGTCGCGGCGACCGTGGCGGGGGCGATCGCGTTCATGGCGCGCATCTTCTGGTTCCACCTGCTGTTCGGTCGCCGGCGCGCGAGCGCGGGGGATCTCGTGATTGCCGTCGTCGTCATGATTACTGCGCCGTTGGCGGCGTTGCTGATCCAGCTCGCGATCTCGCGGAGCCGGGAGTACAAGGCGGACCTCGTCGGCGCGCGGAGCCTCGGGGCCCCCGACGCCCTCGCTGACGCCCTCGTCAAGCTCGAGCGCGCGAACCGGCGGAGGCCGATCGAGCGGGGCAACCCCGCGTCGTCCTCCCTGTTCATCGTGAACCCGTTCCGCGGCAGCTCGTTCTTCCGCCTGTTCTCCACGCACCCGCCGATGGAGGAGCGCGTTCGGCGACTCCAGAAGCTCGCGGAAGAGATGGGCCGGCCGTTTACCGTGCGCGCGGGCGTCCCCGCGTAGGGAGCGCATAAATAGCGCGCCGTCCGTTCCCGCGGCGTGCGGATCGCCTCCCTCCTGCCCAGCGCCACGGAGATCGTGTACGCGCTGGGGCTCGGGGACCGGCTCGTGGCCCGGTCGCCGGAGTGCGATCACCCCCCAGAAGTCGTCGCGAAACCCGTGATTAGCGCGAGCGTGCTCGACGGGACGGCAATGGACAGCCCGGAGATCGACGCGACCGTGCGTCGACACATGTACGGTCCCGAGGGGATGGGAAGCCTGTACCACCTCGACGTCGACAAGCTCCGGGCCCTGAAGCCGGACCTCCTCCTCACGCAGGCGTTGTGCGACGTGTGCGCGGCCTCCGTCGACGAAGTGCGCTCTGCGGTCGGCGAGCTCGACTACGCTCCCGAGATTCTCTCCCTCGACCCGACGAGCCTAGACGACATCCTCGAGGACGTCCTCGCGGTCGGGGCGAAGACGG
>JACQPO010000055.1 GCA_016207545.1 Methanobacteriota archaeon
CCGCGGGCTCGCATCCGTCGCGCGCGAGCACGAGACGTTTGCCGGGGACGGCGCCGTGGCGGTGTTCGTGCCGAAGGAGGCGGAGGGCAAGGTGCGGGACTACCTCGCGCGCTTCGGGTTCACGGGCGTGGACGTGCCGAAGGGGGAGGGGGACCCGAAACAGCTAGTCGGAAAGCTCGAGGCGGACCACCAGAAGTGGACGCAGCGGCTCGCGGAGATCGAGGCCAGAATCGCCAGGCTGCGCGAACGGTACGCGCGGTTCGTCGTCGAGGCGGAGGACCGCCTCCAGGTCGAGATCGAGAAGGCGGAGGCGCCCCTCCGGTTCGCGGTCTCCGAGCATTCGTTCGTGATCGACGGATGGGTTCCCTCGCCGCGGGTCGAGGCGTTGCGCGGCGCCCTCGCGCTCCTGCCGCGGCTCCACGTGGACACGCTCGAAGGGGCGGGCCACGGAGAGGCGGAAGGGCCGCCCGTGCTCCTGCGAAACCGCGGCCCTGCGCGACGGTTCGAATTCCTCACGAACCTGTACTCGACGCCGCGTTATGACGAAGCGGACCCGACGACGTTCCTCTTCCTGTTGTTCCCGATCTTCTTCGGCCTCATGATCGGCGATGCGGGCTACGGACTCGTGATGATCGCCCTCGGGTTCATCCTGTCCGTGAAGCTCCGGGACAACCCGGATTTCGCGGACCTCATGCGGGTCATCTTGTACGGCGGTCTGTTCGCGTACATCTTCGGCCTCCTCCTTTACGGCGAGATCTTCGGCATCCCGTTCCACGCCCCCGCGGCACACCCGGAGGAGGTCAGCTGGTCCGCGATCCTCGGGTTCGCGATCCCGTATTCCCCGCCAATCCACAAGCTCGAGGCGATCGGCGTGATCGACCTGCTGCTCCTCAGCATCGTCGCTTCGTTCATCCACCTCGGGACCGGCTACGTCGTCGGATTTTTCAACGAACTCCACCACGACAGGAAGCACGCGCTCTCCCGGCTGGGCTGGCTGTTCGTCCTCGTCGGCCTGTTCGGGTTCTTCGCGGTCCTCGGGCGCACCCCGGCGTGGTGCGAGATGGACCCCGCCAACGCGGGTTGCCTCATCGCGGAGCACCGCGTCGTGAACCAGATCTTCTTCGACCAGCCGCCGCTCGTGTGGATCCCCGCGGACGGGGTGCTCGTGGGCGGCATGACGATGCCGTTCTTCTCCCTCGCCGCGATCGGGCTGGGCATCCTCGTCCTCCTCCCAACGGAGGGCCTCATCGCGCCCGTGGAGACGATTTCCCTGCTGGCGAACATGATGTCCTACACGCGCCTCGCGGGCGTGGCGGTCGCGAAGGGCGCGGTCGCCCTCGCGTTCAACACGATGTTCCTGCCCCTCATCATCAACGACACGCTGTTCCGCGACACGGGCATCCTTCAGCTGAACCCGAACCTCGGGTTGGTGATCCTCGGCTTCGTGTTCCTGTTCCTCTCCCATGCGTTGGTCCTCATCCTGGGCGCCATCAGTGCGGGAATCCAATCGATCCGTCTCAACTACGTGGAGTTCTTTCTCAAGTTCTTCAAGGGCGGGGGCTCTCTGTTCTCGCCCTTTGGTGCACGAAAAGCGAAACCGGAGGCATGAAACAATGGCGGAAGAGGGACTGATTGCCCTATCCGTGGCCATCACCTTGGCCGGCTCGGCGATCGCGACGGCTTGGGCGGAGAAGGTGGTGGGCGCGGCGGCGGTGGGAGCGATGGCGGAGAACGAAAAGCTGTTCGGCAAGGGCATCGTCTTCATGGTGCTGCCCGAGACGATCGTGTTGTTCGGCTTCGCGATGGCCTTCCTCCTGCTCGGCAAGATCCCGTGATCGCAATGGGGCTGGAGACGGTTCTGGAACGGATCCGGGACACCGGGAAGGCGGAAGCGGCCTCGATTGTCGAAGCCGCACGCGCAGAGCGCAAACGTCTGTTGGCGGAGGCGCGCTCGGAGGGCGAGAAGCTCACCGCCCACCGGGAGGCGGAGGCGCGGGACCAGGCGAAGCGACGCCGGGTCCAGGACCTAGCCCGGGCGGAGCTGGACGCGAAGAAGCTCGGGCTGGCGGCGCAGGAGGAGGTCCTGAACGCCGTCCGCGAACGCGTGCGTGCCCGGTTGGCGGCGACGCCAAATCCCTCCGCGCTTCGGCAGTTGCTCACGAAGAATGCCGCCGAGTGGAAATCGGGTCGCGTGTACGCGAACGCCCGGGACGCGAGCGTTGTGCGCGCCGTCGTCGGCGCGAACTTCGCCGGCACAATCGATTGCCTCGGCGGCATCGTCATCGAGAGCGTGGACGGGGCGAGCCGACTCGACGTGACGTACGATTCCGTCCTAAAGGACCTGTGGCAGGACGTGGTGAAGGAGGTCGCACGAACCCTATGGCCGGACAAGTAGGCGAATCGGACGTCCTTCGGACGTACGTCCAGGCGGCCCTCGAGCGAATCCCGTACGAGTCGGGGAATTACCCGTACGTAACGGCTCGTGTCAAGGCGAAGAAGGCGGCGTTGTACCCTCCCGAGACCTATCCGAGGTTGCTCCAGATGGAAATCCCGCAAATCGCCCGGTTCCTCGGCGAGGGCGCGTACAAAGACGAAATCGTCGCCCTCGGCACAAAGCTACGAGGCGTGGACCTCATCGAGCGGGCGACCGCGGACAACCTCGCAAAGGTGTTCAGGCAGGTCATCGCGATGTGCGAGGGAGGGCTTCGGGAGATGGTCGCACGGTACCTCGACCGTTGGGACGTCGCGAACATCAAGACGATCCTTCGGGGCAGGCTGTACGGCGCACCGCCGGCGGAGATCCTGGAGGACCTCGTGCCCGCGGGCAGCTTTGACGCGGCGTTTCTCCAGGAGCTCGTGGAGAAGGAGACAATCGACGAGGTATTCGCGGCCCTGGAGGGTTCCATCTACGAGGACGCTCTCCGCCAAATCGGGGAGACGTTCGACCCCGCCAAGGGATTCGCCGCGTACGAGGATGCCCTGTCCCATGTGTTCTATCGGACCTTGCTCGAATCGATTCAGCCGCGAACGGAGCCCTCCCGGCTTTTCCTCGAGTTCGTCCGCGCGGAGATCGACATCCTGAACCTGAAGACGCTCCTGAGGGCGTGGAAGGCGAAGGCGAGGTTCGAACACCCTGTGTTCCTGGACGGCGGGTTCGAGCTGACGCCCGAGGCCCTTGGGGACATCGTGGGCCTCGACCTCAACGGCCTCCTCGCGGCGCTCGCGAAGACTTCGTTCTACCGGGACATTGCTCCCGTGCTCCAGGAGATCCAGACAAGAGGCGCGTCGAGCGTGGAGCGAGCGCTCGAAAAGCTTCACCTCAAAGCGGCCTCGCGGTATTCCCACCTCCACCCCCTCTCCGTGTTGCCCGTGCTCGACTTCCTCGCGTTGAAGGTGCGGGAGGTCGAGAACATCCGGATCATCGCCCGCGGGAAGGAGCACGGCCTCCCGCCGGAGGCGATCAAAGAGCTGTTGGTGATCTGACGTGGAGCTCGCGGTCGTGGGTCCGGACGACTTCGTCCTCGGGTTCAAGCTCGCGGGCGTGCGCAAGGTGTACGGCGTGGAGCCCGACGGGCTGGAGGCGAAGGTGAACGAGGTGCTCGAGGACGCGAGCGTCGGCATCCTCGTCGTGAGCACGGAGGACCTCCAGCGGTTGAGCCACGGCCTGCGCCGCCGTCTGGAGACCGTGCCGCGCCCCGTCGTGATCGCGGTCGGGGCGAAGGAAGAAGAGGATCTGCGGACAAAGGTGAAGCGCGCGATCGGCATCGACCTGTTCAAGTGAGGTGTGTACGACGGTAGCGACCACGGAGACGAGGGCGAAAGCGGGGGAGATCCAGCGCGTGGCCGGCCCGGTCGTGACCGCCACGGGGCTCCGCCCGCGGATGTACGACGTGTTGCTCGTGGGCGAAGAGCAGCTCATGGGCGAGGTCATCCGCATCGCCGGGGACCGCACGACGATCCAGGTGTACGAGGACACGAGCGGCATCCGGCCCGGGGAGCCCGTGATCGACACCGGGCGGCCGCTCAACGTGGAACTCGGCCCGGGCCTCCTCGGATCGATCTACGACGGCATCCAACGGCCGCTCCCCGTGTTGCGCGAGAAGATGGGGGACTTCGTCCTCCGCGGCGTGCGCGCGCCGGGGCTCGACCGCGGGAAGGCGTGGCCGTTCAAGCCGCTCGTGAAGCCTGGCGACAACGTGCAGCCCGGGCAGATCCTCGGCACCGTGCAAGAGGCGAAGCTTGTGGAGCACCGGGTCATGGCGCCGCCGAACGTTCGCGGCACGGTGAAGGACGTGAAGGCGGGCACGCTCCGCGTCGACGAGACCGTCGTCGAGCTCGACACCGCGAAACTGTCGCTCATGCAGACGTGGCCCGTGCGGACGCCGCGGCCCGTGCGGGAGAAGCTCATGCCGTCGATCCCGCTCGTGACCGGGCAGCGTGTGTTCGACTTCCTGTTCCCGATCGCGAAGGGCGGGACCGCGGCGATTCCGGGAGGATTCGGGACGGGGAAGACGGTCACGGGTCACCAGCTCCTCCGCTGGTGCGACGCTCAGATCGTCGTGTACATCGGGTGCGGGGAGCGGGGGAACGAGATGACGGAGGTGCTCACGGAGCTCGAGCACGTGGAAGACCCGCACACGGGCCG
>JACQPO010000063.1 GCA_016207545.1 Methanobacteriota archaeon
AAGCCGGCGAACCCATTTCGCGCTCTTCCAGCCGTACTTGTGGGGCACGACGAGGCGGATGGGGCCCCCGTGCTCCTCGGGCAGGGGCTTGCCATCGAGGCCGTAGGCCAGCACGACGTCGTCCCGCAGGAGGTCGGGCAAGCGGAGGCTCGTTGTGTAGCCTTCCCCGCACTCGATCCACACGCTCATCGCGCTCGGCTTCGGCCGCGCCATCTCCGCGAGCGTGCGGAACGCGACACCCTCCCAAGCGAGGTCGAGCTTCGTCCAACCCGTGACACAGCTGAAGTCGCGCGTGACGGTCATCCTCGGAAGCGCCATGAACTCCGCGAGGGAGAACCGGCGCGGGTTCTCGACCTCACCGGTCACACGGAGATCCCACAGCTTCGGGTCCACGCGGGGGATGATGCCCAAGTCCAACCGGGGGAAGCGTTTCGTGACGCGTTGACCGGGAGGCAGGCGGGACGTGCCCATCGGCGACGCGAAGGAATGGTCCGTCATAAACCAGTGGTGCGGTCGCGCTTGCACGGCGACGGGGAAGAGGCTACGGCGTGGCGTGCATCCGACCGGCCAAGCGCACGGCTTTGCAATCTGGGCAGAGGTCGAGGCCCGTGGAGACCTTCAGCCGCGCGGCGACACGGTCGATCATCGCCCGGGGCGCCACGCGGTTCCCGCACGACGCGCACAATACCCATGCGTCCTCCTTCAGGACCGTAGGCCTTCCCAAGGCGCGGACGTCGACCCCGAAGCGAACGGTGAGGGCGTCTTCCGGGCACACGTCCGCGCAGAGGCCGCACCCGTCGCAAGACGCGTGGTCGAACGTCAGGCGGACCGTCCCGGGTTCCGGCTCCGTCATGGACAACGCCCCGGGCGGGCATCGCTCCGCACACAGGCCGCAGACCGTGCAGCGCTCCGGGCTCAAGGTCACGACACCGGCACCGGGACCTGGCAAGGGGATGAAACTCGCAGCCCCGAGGGCCACGGCGAGGGCGTGCAGAGAGTCCGCGCGTAGGGGCACTGGGCTGGGAAGGGGCTGAGACCACTCCGGCGGGGGCGGACCGTCGTCCAAGTCCCAGTGGCCGACGACCCCGGGACGACCGAGGGCCTCGAAGAAGGCCGCGACGAAGGCAAAGGCGCCCGGCGCGCCCGGGCAACATCGGCCGATGCCCAGGCCGAGGACGCGATCGAACCCCGCCGCGCGAAGTTGTAGCACGTCGTTCGCGCGCAAGGAGCCCAACGAGGGGACCTCCAGCAGCCGCCAGGCTCCGGAAGCGAGGTGGAGCTGCTCAAGCCGGGGGTCGATCAGGGTGGCCGTGCAAGCCACGAGGAGGTTGAGGTGCTGGCGGTCCGCAAGGGCCCTCGCCTCCTCCGCGAGCCCCTGCATCGACAAGGAGGGGTGGTCCACGGCGCCCGTCGGACAAGCCGCCAAACACACGCCGCAGGAGGTGCATGCGGCCGGCTCGATTGTCGGTGGCACCCCGCGCGCGATCGCGCGTTCCGGGCACGCGCGGACGCAGAGGTCGCAACCGTGGTCTGCGCGGCACCGGGCAGGTTCGACGCGGGGCAGGGGCGCTCGGAACCGCGCTGCGGGGAACAGAAGGAAACGGCGGGGGACCAGGCCCCGGAAGGCGTTCGTTGCGCGAGTGCGTGCGATATCCAAAGACCTCTCAGACCGAAACCGGGCGAGGGCGGCGCGGACGTGCGTCCGGAGTACGGTGGGGTCTGCGGACAGCCGCCAAGCGTCGAGGTACCGCATCCGGAGCGGATGGACGCCTGCGCGGAGCAATTCCTGCGCGACCATGGCCTGTCGGTCCGGGTCCCTTGCCATCAGGACGATGACCGAGACGTCGGGAGGCAAGGGGGAAGGGAGAAACCTCTGCACGTCCTTGCAGAGGGAAGGGTCCCACGCCACCAAGGCGTCCGGATTGATCCTCATCCGCGCGAGCGCCGCGGGAACGCCACAGTGTCCGCACGCGAGGACGAGCGCCTGCATTCAATATCCTCCCGTGGGAAACCCTACGCCAACCATCTTGGCGGCGGCCCGGACGAGGAAGGCGTACGGGCTTTCCGGCGCCTCGTGCTCCAGACGCGCGCAGAACGACGGGAGCCAGCGGGCCAGGTGCTCGTCCGCGAACGCGCGTGCGCGCTCCGCCCAATCCGCGGCCTCATCGGGGCGCCCCTCCTCGCGGGACCTTTCGGCATGGGACTCGAGGTGCGCGAGGTATTCGAGCTGGAGGCTGACGTGATCCGGCGGGAGGCGGAATCCGGGTGCAGGTTCCAGGCCGGCCGATCGGAGTTCCGCGAGGAATCGGAGGGCGGAGGGGCCTAACGCCACGCCGTCCCGGTACACGGATTCGAACGGCGGGGCCACGGGGCGCGTCGGGCCGAGGAACAGGCGGTGGTATTCCCGCTCCATCCGCGTGCTCCGCGCGCGCTGTACCGCCGCGTCCAACCACCGCCGGAGCTCCTCTTCCGCCACCGTGTCCCGTAGCTTCTCGAGGAGCGCCGTAACGCCCGCGGAGCCGCGGGGAGGCTGAAGCGCCATGGCGAGGAGCGCGAGGACTTCGCTGCGTCGCACCCGTTCAGCCCTCCGCGAGGAGCGCTTCCGCATGCGGGGCCTCCTCCGCGGCCTCTGGCTCATGCTCCCTCTCGAGGGGCACGAGGGGGAACAGCTTCGCGAACGTCACGAAGAACAGCACACCGAAAGCGTAGACGCCCGCCATCAGGCTTAACTCCACCCACGTGGGCGTGTAGCCGCCGGGGGGGAACGGCAGCCAGCGGAAGATGAGAGACGGGATCACGATGTCGATCCGTTTGAAGAACACGCCGACAAAGATGAGGAGGGCCGCGAGGCCGACCCGCCGCGGCGTGCGGTCTTTCGCGCGCACGATCAAAAGGAAGGGGATCAGCAGACCGACGATCATCTCCGTCCAGAAGGACCACGCGAGGGGACCTAGGACGACGTCCTGCAGGGTGGAGAACTGCGCGGGCTCCCGGCCGTACTGAATCGTGATGATTTCCGCGAAAGCGAAGTAGAAGTCGATGGGGATGAGCCAGACGAGGAAGCGGCCGAGCCGGGAGATGAGGGCGTCCGGAATTTGGACGTGCAGGAATCGCCGGGAGGCGACGGTCGCGACGACGACGAGGGCGAGGCCGGAGATGATCGCGGAGGCGACGAACAGGGGGGCGAGCAGGGCTGTATGCCAGCCGGGTTGGGCCTTCATGAGCCCGAGAATCCAGGCGGTTACGGAGTGCAAGGCGATGGCCATCGGGAGCGCCGCCATGGCGATGATCCGCAAGGTCCTCTCGTCCTTCTTCCGAGCCTCCGGGCTTACGTCCGTATACCAGAGGGCCAACATCCGATAGAGCCGCGCGCGTTTCGGAATCGCCTTCATGGCGGCCACGATGTCGGACCGCGTCCCTAGGTACCCATAGACGAGGCAGATCGCCAAGTAGATCATGATGACGATGAAATCCCACACGAGGGGGGACCAGGGATTCCCGAACAGCACGATGTTCACGAGCCGCTCCGGCCGGCCCACGTCGAGGGTCACGAAAATCATGGCCATGATGAGGCACATGATGGCAAGGAGCTCCGCGATCCGCGCAATCGGCTTGTACTCCTTCAAATTGAAGACATATGCCAGGGAGGCGACGATGACGCCTCCGGCGCTCAGCCCGATTAGGTAGACGAAGTTCACGATGTAGACGCCCCAGTACGCGGGTGCGTTCATCCCCGTGGAGCCGAGGCCCACGCTGAGCTGCACGGAATACGCGTAGAGGGCCCAGCCTATGACGGCGAACAGGAGGACGACGAGGATTCGGAACCGCCAAGTCGTCTCCGCTAGGGGCCGCAGCGCGGACGAAACCCCGGTCGTGTTGCTTTCCATCGTCACCCCTCCGAAAGGTAGTAGACTTGTGGCCTCGTCCCCAGGTCCTCGAGGAGCCTGAAGGCGCGCTTATCTTTCGACAGGCGGTATACGTCGCTGCTGGGGTCCTCGAGGTCCCCGAAGGAGATGGCAAAGGCGGGACAGGTCTGGGCGCACGCGGACACAACCCCTCCCTCGTGCTCAGACCCGAGGGGAGTTCCTTCTTCCTTCGCCCGCTCGATCCGCTGCACACACAGCGTGCATTTCTCGACGACGCCTCTCGGCCGGGGGGATGGGCCGACGATCCAGCCCTCCCCATCCCGAACGACATCCGGGTTCAAGTGATTCCCGTGGCCTTCCCCGTATTCCGGCGTGAACCAGTTAAAGTACCGCGCCCCGTAGGGACAGGCGACCATGCAGTATCGGCATCCGATGCACTTGTCATACCGCACGAGGACGCGCCCGTCCTTGTCCTTGTACGTCGCGTCGACGGGGCACACGGGCACACAGGGCGGATCCTCGCAGTGCATGCAGGGCCGGGGGAACATGTGCAGCCGAACGTTCGGGTACTCGCCGTGAATCTCGGAGAAGAATTGATTCCAGAAGATTGCGCGCTCCTTGCGGACTTCCTCCTCTCCGCCGATGGGCACGTTGTTCTCGACCCGGCACGCGACGACGCAGGCTTGGCAGGCGGTGCACTTGTCCAGGTCGATGACGAGACCCCAGCGGACCATCTCAGCCGCCTCCCGCAGGAGAGACGCGGATCCGCGTGGGGGAGAAGGCGGCGAGGCCGCCGAGGAGATCGTACTGATTCGCGAGGATCCGATTCGGGTTTTGGCCCATCCCCTTCGCCCACCGCCCGTAGGCGGTATGCCCGAGTTCGAAGGGCATCGCTACCGTGTCCGGCCGGGCGCCCTCGTAAAGCCGCGCGCGGACTCGGATGCGTCGCAAGCTTCCCCGGTCGTCCTTCACGGGGGACTCGATCCACATGAGGTCGCCGTCCTGGATGCCATAAGCCCTTGCCGTCTCCGGGTGAATCTCCGCCCACGTGTCCCAGTTCGTCATCCCGCGGAGGTGGGACGGCATGACTTCGCGCAAGAGCGGGACGTTCGCCCCCCTCCCCTCCGCGTGGACCATCAACTTGTATGTGACGAGATGCAAGGGGAACACGGTCTCCTCGCCGACGTACTGCGGCGGTTCGAAGTGGGGCAAGAACACCCGATCCCCGCGGGCGGTGAGCCCGAGCCCCTCGAGGATTTGGTCCAGCTTCTGGTCCACCAAAGACGAAGGCGGCGGATCCTGGATCTTCTTCGCCTCCTCTTCCGCGAGGTGTTCCAGCTTCTCGTGCAAAAGTTGGGAGTAGAACTCAAAACGGCCCGACGGCGTGGCGAAGGTGAACGCCCAGTCCTCGAACGCGTACGGGGGATCCGACCAAACGCCCTCCCGCGCGAACGTCTCCCAGAACCCTTCGAATGATGCGATGCCGGACAACGGGATGTCGCCGACCCGTCCCCGCCCGCTCGCGAAGATTCCCTGATAGCGGGCCTTCAGGAACTCCAAGAAGTCCGCCCACGGGAAGGACTGCGCCACGGTCCCGCCCAGGTGTTGCGCAAGCTGAATGAGCACGTCGCCCGTGTTCCTTGTCGCGTACAGGGGGTCCACGACGGGCTGACGGAGGCCGACGACGGGGAACCCGAGGCTGGGGTAGATCACGTCGTCGTGCCATCGCTCGAGGTATGTGGAGTCCGGGAGGATCAGGTCCGCGTGGGCGGTCGTCTCGTCCATGAAAGGCGAGAAGGTCATCACGAAGGGGATCCGGCGGATCGCCTCCTCCCACCGGGCGTTATCCGGCGTCGAGTACAGGGGGTTCGTGTAGTAGCAGAGGAGGGCCTTCGCGCGATAGGGAGGCACGAGAATCCGCCCTCCCGGGTCCGGCTTCCCCAGGATGAAGTCCGGCACTCCTTGGTACACCTTGCCCGCCAACGGGTAGTAGATCGTCCCCCGGAAGTCGAAAGCAGGTTGCGCCCCGCCCGCGATCGCATTCTCGTCCTGCGTCGCTGCGGGAACGGAGGCGAGAGGCGGTTCCCGCTGCCGGATTGGACCTCCGACTCGTCCGAAGGAGCCGACGAGCGCGTTCAGGGCGTGAATCGCGATCCGGTTGTACACGCCGTTTGTCTGCATGCTTGCTCCGCGCTCCCCCGCCGCGATGGCAGGGCGTGTCGTCGCGAACTCGCGAGCGACGCGCTCGATCGTTTCGACCGGGACGCCCGTGATCCCGGACACGAGTTCCGGCGCGTAGTCTTGGAGGACAACGTTCTTCCATCCGACATGCTGGGCCCCATTCGGGTCCGTCCAATCCTCGAATCCGAACGTGTGTTCCTGCACGTAGGCCGCGTCGTACAGGTTGGCCTGGATGATGACGTGGGCGATGCCGAGGGCGAGGGCCCCATCCGTCCCCGGCTTGATGGGAATCCACTCGTCCGCCTTCGCGGCCGTGACGGAAAATCGCACGTCAACCTGCACGATTTTCGCGCGGACCGGCCGGCCTTGGCGCATCGTGCCGTGGGCGCGGAGGAGGCGGGTCGTCGGCCGCCACGCCTCGAGGAAGGCGCCCCCGAAACACAGGAGATAGTTCGTGTTGTCCCAGTCGTACCCCGAGTAGGCCTTCCATCCTTGGGTGGCCCAGTGGGCCATCGGCGACCCGTCGGCGCAAATGCTGCTGTGCCCGATGTGGTTGGGAGTGCCATACGCTGCACAGAATCGGTCGATGAACCCCCCCATTTGGCCTCGGTTGCGCCCGCTCATGAACAACAGTTGGTGAGGGCCTTCGCCGGGAGCTGAGCTTTCGCGGATGAGCCGGAGGGCTGCCGCCGCGACCTCCAGGGCGTTGTCCCATTGTTCATCGGCAGTCGCGCCCGGCACGGGGATAAGATCCTCCGGCGTCCGGTCGCGCGTTTCCGCCGCCAGGTACGCCGACAGCGAACCCTCTTGGAACGCCTGCCACAACTCCTCCCGAACGTAGGGTTGCTTGATTCGATCGGGATCGTACAGGATCTGTAGCCCGATTTGCCCCTTGGGGCATAGACGGCCGAGGTTGATCGGATGTGTTGGGTTGCCTTCGATTTTCACCGCGCGGCCATCGACAACCCGCACGACGATACCGCAGCCCGCGGGGCACTGGAGGCAGACACTCGCGACCCGCGACTCGGTGAGGGCGCCCGAAGAGTACCCCCCCGAGGCAGCAGGGCGCAACAGCGATTCGAACCCCCCCAACCGATACGTTGCATACGCCGCCGCGCCCGCTGCAACACCCAACTTAATCGCGTCGCGCCGCGTCAGCTTCATTGACGTGCCCTCGAGTTTCCCCGCTTTACGGGGAAGGTCTCTTCGGGGCCCGCGCATTTTCATCCCACGTACTTTATGGTCCTACACTGAGAATACTTACAATGCGGCGGGTCTTCCCTGGAATCGCCTGGGAAGGGCGAGCGCCCATCCCTGTGTGCCCGCGAGGGAAGGCGTCGTAGGCGACGCAGCTGTGATCTTGGCGTCCGCCTGAACGCGTCGTTTCCGGTGGACCCAAGCCGCAAAGCTCGCGTTCAACGCCGACCCAGGCTCGAGGGCCGTGTGCACCCCCCTTCTTGGCGGGCGCTCCACACAGGGGCAGCGGCGGACGAGGTGCCCCACGTTGCGATTTTGGGATTCACGACGGTGGGATTTCCCACGAGCTTGGAGGTAACGTGGATTGAGGACATGCCCGTGCGCGGGAGCACAACGGCACCGCCGATGGAGAATGGTTATATAAGGCAGTGATTTCCGGAAGCCTAGAATGGCGACGGACCTCCTGGCGCGATACCTGCCCGTCGCGCTCTTCGCGATTTTTGCCCTGCTATTTCCCGTGGGGACGTTCCTCGCCACGCGGTTCATCCGCCGGGACAACCCGACGCCCCTGAAGGACCTCACGTACGAGTGCGGGGAGGTGCCGGAGGGCGAGGCGATGATCCAGTTCCACTTTCAGTACTACGTATTCGCGATCATCTTTGTCGTCTTCGATGTGGCGGCGATCTTCCTCCTCCTGTGGGCCCTCTCCTTCGACGCGACGCGGGCGACCCAGGTCGGCTTCGCGGCCATCGTGCTGTTCGTCGCCATCATGTTCGCGGCGACGAACTACGCCCTCAAGAAGGAGGAGGTCCTCTACATATGAGGTGGGGGGACTCCCGTGGCGGTTGAGGGCGAGACCCTCGCCCGGCTCAAGGAGCGATTCGGGGAGGAGACGTTCCGGGAAACGGGGATCGTCCGTGACCGTCTCGTGAAGATTGCGATCGACCGGAAGGACTTGTTCGCGGTGTGCAAGTTCCTGAAGGAAGAGCTGAACGTCGAGCACCTCACGTGCGTCACCGCCGTCGACTGGCGGGACCGCTTCGAGTCCGTGTACCATCTGACGAGCTGGTCGCGGAACTTCATGGTCCAAATCAACGCGCAGATCCCACACGACGACCCGCACATCGACAGCCTCGTGCCCCTGTGGAACGGGGCGAGCGTGCACGAGCGCGAGGCGTACGACCTCATGGGCATCGTGTACGACGGCCACCCGAAGCTCGAGCGGATCCTGCTCCCGAAGGACTACGGATTCCACCCGCTCCGGAAGGAGTTCCCCCAGGAGGTCGACCGGCAATACGTCTCCCGCCGCAAGATCGGAGGTGGCGGCTGATGGCGGAGATGTGGATCAACATGGGGCCCCAGCACCCCATGACCCACGGGCTGTGGAACCTCCGCATCAAGGTGGACGGGGAGACGATCGTCGACGCGGAGCCGGAGATCGGATACCTCCACCGCGGGTACGAGAAGATCATGGAGGTCCGCGAGTTCCAGAAGAACGTCGTCCTCACGGACCGCCTGTGCTACGTGTCGTCGATCACGTGGTCCCACTGCTACTGCCTCGCATGCGAGGAGCTCATGGACATCGAGGCTCCGCCGCGCGGGCAATACCTCCGCGTCATCACGAACGAGCTGCAAAGGATTGCGTCGCACTTGATGTGGCTCGCCGCCTACGGTCCGGACCTTGGCCTGCTCACGGCCCTCCTGTGGGCGCTCCGGGAGCGGGAGTTGTTCCTCGACCTCCTGCAGCTCATCACGGGCGCGCGGATGAACCAGAACTTCCCGCGCATCGGCGGCGTGCGGAACGACATGCCGTCGGACTTCGGCAAGTACTGCCGCAAGATCATCGCCCACTTCCGGAAGAAGCTCGAGGAACACGAGGCGCTCTTCGAGCAGAGCAAGATCTTCCAGATGCGCACCATCGGGGTGGGGAAGATCAGCCGGCAGGAGGCGGTGGACTTCGGGGTCACGGGGCCGAACTTGCGGGCCACGGGCGCGAACCTCGACCTCCGGAAGCTCGACCCGTACGACGCCTACCCGGACCTGAACTTCGAGCCGATCGTGGCGTACGAGGGCGACTCCTACGCCCGGTACAAGGTCCGGATGGAGGAGATGAAGCTCAGCTGCGACTTGATCGAGCAGGCGCTCGACCGGATTCCGGATGGACCGTACCGGGTAAAGCCGCCGCGACGCGCGGAGGGGGAGGCGTTCCGGCGCACGGAGGACTCGCGAGGGGAGGCGCTCTTCTACGTGATCGGGGACGGGGATGACCGTCCGTACCGCGTGAAGATCCGTAGCCCCGTGTTCTCGAACATCTTCGCCGCGCCGATCATGATGCGGGGCAACAAGCTCGCCGACGTCGTCGCGATCATGGGAAGCATCGACGTCTGCGTGGGGGAAATGGACAAGTGAGCGGCCACCTCATCGACCTCTACGGTTGGTCCGGCGCCCTCGCCTCGTTCGTCCTGTGGCTACTCAGCCTGCCCTTCGAACTCTTGAACTGGATCGCCCTGCAGACTGGTGCCCAGAAGCCGGGACCCCTCGTCGGCTTCATCGACTGGCTCGCGGGCCCGGACCTCACCGCGCTCGTCGCCCTCATCGTCGCGATCACGATTGTCCTGCTGTGGGCGACCGCGTTCCACCTACTCATCATCATGTGGATCGAGCGCAAGATGTACTCCCGCCTGCAGGACCGGCGGGGCATCATGATTGGCCTGGGCAGCGTCGAAATCCTGCGGAACACGATCGGTCGCATCCCGATCCTCGGCGCGCCGTTCCGCCGGCCGAGCCACTTGGGCACCGGGTTCCTGCAGACCGTCGCGGACGGGGTGAAGCTGTTCCAGAAGGAGGTCATCACGCCGGAGAAGGCGGACAAGTGGATGTTCCACACCGCCCCGGTCATCATCGCGGCCTCCACGCTCCTCCTGTTCGTCGCGATTCCGTGGTCCGATGGCTTCTGGCTCATGGGCTCGATCGAGAACGGGAGGCCTGTGAACCCATTGGGCATCCTGTTCATCTTGGCGGCGTTCTCCATCGCCCCGCTCGGCATCCTCATCGCCGGCTGGGCGTCGAACAACAAGTACACCCTGATTGGCGGGATGCGTGCGGCCGCGCAGCTCATGAGCTACGAAATCCCGATGCTCCTGTGCATCATCGCCCTCGTCGTCTTCGCGGGGACCTTGGACCCGTTCGAGCTCGTCCGCAAGCAGACGGCCCCGTTCTCCCTTGGCCCCGTGCAGATTTCGTTCCTGCCGAACTGGTACGTGTTCAACCCGTTCCTTTGGATCGCATTCGTCGTCGTCTTCGTGACCGTGATCGCCGAAGCGGAGCGCATCCCGTTCGACATCCCCGAGGCGGAGGCGGAACTCGTCGAAGGGTGGACGACGGAGTACAGCGGCATGCGGTTCGGGATCGTGTTCGGGTTCAAGTGGCTCCGCGCGCTCGCGGGCGCGGCCCTCATCTCGATCCTGTTCCTCGGCGGCTGGTCCGGCCCCGTGTTCGCGACGTTCATGGTGCCGAACATGGCTGCGGCCGGACAGATGTACCCCGTTCCGATCCTCCCGCAGGAGTTCTGGTTCACGCTCCGCATCTACCTGATCTTCGTCGTGTTCGTGTGGATCGGCTGGTCCGTGCCGCGCGTTCGGATCGACCAGATCCTGAACATTGGCTGGAAGCGGCTCGTCCCGCTGTCCCTCCTGTCGATTCTGTTGGCGGCGCTGGCACGGGGTGCGTGGTGGTCCTGACGCAATGGTTATCAACTCGCCGGATGTGCCCGGCGCGGGAGGCCGGCCCATGGTAGACGGGGAGCTCGTCGCCTTCGTCATCCTTTCTGCGATCGAGGTCGCCTCCGCGATCATGGTCGTGACCGCGAAGAAGCTCGTCCACAACGTGTTCTGGCTCGCGATGACCCTCATCACGATCGGCGGGATTTACCTCCTCTTCCGCGCGGAGCTGATCGCGCTCATCCAGATCATCGTCTACGCGGGCGCCGTGCCCGTCCTCTTCCTGTTCGGCATCATGCTCACCCGTCGCAAGATCATGGAGGAGCCGCATGAGTCCGAGTGACCGGTGGACCCGCTTCGCGCGCTGGGTC
This sequence comes from Methanobacteriota archaeon, assembly GCA_016207545.1. Taxonomy (GTDB): domain Archaea; phylum Thermoplasmatota; class Thermoplasmata; order RBG-16-68-12; family EA-27; genus EA-27. Next base: position 11,335 of record JACQPO010000063.1, read on the forward strand.
TCCGGTCCGCGGGGCCTGATGGTGTTCGCGGTCTCCCTGCTGTTCGCGGTCATGACGGCGTCGTTCGTGAACATCCCGTGGCCGTCGCCGCCGCCGGATTGCGGTGGGGCCCTGTGCGAGATCCAGGTCGTCGAGGGGCCGACGGAGCAGTCGATCTCGAAGACCCTGTTCGGCCCCTACGCAATCCTCGTCATCCTCATCGCGCTCGTCTTGGCGGTATGCATGATTGGCGGCGTGTACCTCGCGAAGGCGGAGGGAGGTGGGCGCCCGTGATTCCCCTAGCATGGGAGCTCATCCTGTCCACCTTGTTGTTCATCATCGGCGTCTACGG
>JACQPO010000057.1 GCA_016207545.1 Methanobacteriota archaeon
ATCGCGATGCCCTCGACGTCGAGCACGGAGGCCACGTCGTGCGCGTGGATGTCCCCGAGCATGAAGCTAATCACGCCGCCGCGGACCGACACGTCCATCGGCCCGAACATCGTGAGGCCCTCGACCCCTTTGAGTTCGTGAAGAGCGTACTCCGTGAGCTCGACCTCGTGGCGGCGGACATTCTCCATGCCGATCCCGTTCAGGTAGTCCACGGCGACGCCGAGGCCAATCGCGCCCTCGATGTTCGGGGTCCCCGCCTCGAACTTGTAAGGCACGTCGTTCCACTTCGCCCATCCCTTGTGGACCTCGCGGATCATCTCACCGCCGCCAAGGAACGGTTCCATCTTCTCGAGCATCTCCTCTTTCCCGTACAGCACGCCGCTGCCCGTGGGCCCGAGCATCTTGTGGCCGGAGACCGTGTAGAAGTCGCAATCCATCGCCTCCACGTCCACGGGCAGGTGGGGCGCGCCCTGGGCGCCGTCGACTACGCATATTGCGCCGACCTCGTGCGCGCGCTTCGCGATCTCCTTCACGGGGCTGATCGTCCCGAGCACGTTCGACACGTGCGCGACGGTCACGACCTTCGTCCGGTTCGTGATCATCTCGTCGTAATCCTCTATCTTCAGGGTGCCGTCGTCGTTGATGTCGACCCACTTGATCTTCACGCCCTTGTGGTCCTGCACGAAGTACCACGGGATCGTGTTCGAGTGGTGCTCCAAGATCGTCGTCACGATTTCGTCCCCCTCCTTGAGCGGCCCCCGGATCCCCCACGCGTAGGCGACCGCATTGATGGATTCCGTCGTCCCGCGCGTGAACACGATTTCCTTCGGATCGCTCGCCCGGAGGAACGCGGCGATCCTCTCCCGCGCGCCCTCGTACTCCCGCGTGGACTCCTCGCCCAGCTCGTAAATCGCGCGGTGCACGTTCGCGTTGTACCGCGCGTAGTAGTCCTCAATCGCGCGAATCACCTGTCGAGGCTTCTGGCTCGTGGCGGCGCTGTCGAGGTACACGAGCGGCTTCCCGTGGCTCGTCCGCTTGAGGACGGGGAAGTCGTCCTTCACGTTCAGCTCGGCGACCGCCTTCGCCTTCGACGCCATAGATATCGAACAGGGATAGGACGTGGTTACTTAAGGGGTTCGCGCCCCGCCTCCGGTAGATCCACGTAGACCGTCTCGCCCTCGACCTTGACAGGGTACTTCGGGAGCGGCTCCGTCGCGGGCGGGGAAATCGGTTCCCCCGTGCGCACCTCGAACTGCGACAGGTGTAGCGCGCACGTGACGTACTCGCCTGCGAAGAACCCCTTGTCGAGCTCCGAGTACGCGTGCGTGCAAATCCCGGAGAGCGCGTGGAACTCGCCGTCGAGGTTCACGAGGATGAGGTGCCAGCCCTCCACGTCGTACCCCTTCATCCGGCCCGGCGGAACCTCCGAGGCCGGGCCCACCGCGACCCAGACCACGGACCTTACTCCATCGATACGGTCGGCTTCGACTCGAGCGCCGCGCGCAACGTGTGCCAGCCGAGGCTCGCGCACTTCACCCGCGCGGGGAATTCGCACACCCCGGCGAACACCGCGAGCTTCCCAAGCGACTGCGAGTCCACGGGCGCGACTGGCTTCCCCGTGACCATCTCGTGGAACTTCTGGAAGAGCGTGTCCGCCTCCGCGGCGGTCTTCCCCTTGATCGCGACCGTCATCATCGACGCGGACGCCTTCGAGATCGCGCACCCTTGCCCCTCGAACGCCACGTCTGCAATCCGGTCTCCCTCGAGCCGCACGTACAGGATGACCTGGTCGCCGCACAGCGGGTTCGTCCCCGTCGCCATGCGGTCGTGCGGCTCCAGCTTGCGGTAGTTCTTCGGCTTCCGGCTGTGGTCGAGGATCACTTCCTGGTACAGCTCGCGGAGGTCCGCCATGGGACTTCGTCCTCGAACAGGCACAGGGCCTTATAAGCCCTCCCGGACCGCGTCGCTCACCGCGGCACTCGCGGGCAGGCGCGACAAAATCCACGCGCCGAGCGCGGCGCGCAGCGGGAGGACCCTCACGCGGTTCACGACTTCCGCGGCGAACCCGTACGTGAGCAGACTCCGCGCGGTCTCCTCGTCAAGGCCGCGCGACCGCAGATAGAACACTTGTTCCTCGTCCATGTGGCCGATCGAGGACCCGTGCCTGCACTTCACGTCGTTCGCCAAGATCTGGAGCCCGGGGATGCTGTCGACGAGCGCATCCCTCGACAGGAGCAGGTTCTTGTTCGTCTGCATCGCGTTCGTCTTCTGGGCGTCTTTATGGACGACGATGTTCCCGTAGAACACGGCGCGCCCGTGGCCGTCGAGGATGCCCTTGTACAGTTCGAAGCTCGTGCAGTGGGGCTTCGCGTGGTCGATCCGCGTGTGGTTGTCCACGTGCTGGCGGCCGCCGACGACGTACAGCCCGTCGAGGTTGAGTTCTCCGCCCTCGTCCGCGAACCACGTGTTCACGTCGTTCCGCACGAGCCCACCGCCGAGGGCGAGGGAGTTGTCCGTCACGTTGCTGGCGCGCCCCTGCAAAATCTGCAGGACGCCGATGTGGAACGCCTTCTCACTTTCGCGCTGCAACTTGTAGTGGTTGAACACGGCCTCGTCGCCGACGACGACTTCGGTCACGGGATTCGTAAAATACAAGCCGTCGCCCCAGCCCGCGTAGCTCTCCACGACGATGGCCACGGCGCCTTCATCGATTAGGATCAAGTTTCGCGCATGGACCACGGTTGGCTCGTGCTGCGGCTTCGACAAGAACACGAGGTGGATCGGCTCCGGAACGGCGACGCCTTTGGGGACGTGGACGAACGCCCCGTCTTCCCAGAACGCGGTGTTGAGTGCGGCAAACGGTTGCCGGTCGAACGCGGCGTGTCGGGCGAGGTGCCGTTCCACGAGCGCCGGATCCCCTTCGAGGGCCTCCTCGAGCCTCCGAATCTGAACGCCCTCCGGCAAGGCGCCGACGCCGGACAGATGCGGATCAAGACGACCGTTCACGAACACGAGTTGGTGCCCGCGGAACCCGTGAAACGCGATTCGCTCCACGTCCTCCCTAGCGACGCCGTCCGAGGCCGCCGGGGCCCGGCGGAACGTCGTCCGCGCAATCGGCGCGACGCTCGTGTACTTCCACTCCTCTTCCTTGAGGGTGGGGAACCCGCGATCCCGGAACCGGGCCATCGCGGAGCGCCGCAGGTCGCGAAGCCACGGGAGGTCCGCGCCGGGTGCCTCCCTCTCGAACTTCGAGAAGTCGTCCACGTACGCTTGGCGGGGGTCCGCGTCCGTCATAGGTTCCCTCCTTGTCGGCCTACGCCACTTTGGCGGCGGCCTCGAACTGCGCGTACCCGTGCTTCTCGAGTTCGTGGGCGAGCTCGTTCCCGCCGGACTTCACGATGCGGCCGTCCACGAGCACGTGCACGACATCGGGTTGGATGTAGTTGAGGATTCGCTGGTAGTGAGTCACGAGGAGCGTCGTGCGTTCCGGGCTTCGCATCATGTTCACACCGTTCGCCACAATCTTGAGGGCGTCGATGTCGAGGCCCGAATCCGTCTCATCCAGGATCGCGAGCTTCGGCTGGAGCACGAGGAGCTGGAAAATCTCATTCCGCTTCTTTTCCCCGCCGGAGAACCCCTCGTTCAATCCGCGCTTCGTGAAGCTTTCGTCGAGGCCGAGGAGCTTCAACTTCTCCTCGATCAGGCTGAGGAACTCGATCGCGTCGAGCTCTTCCTCCCCGCGGTACCGCCGCATCGCGTTGAGGGCGGATTTTAGGAAGTACGCATTGTTCACGCCGGGGATCTCCACGGGGTACTGGAACGCCATGAACACGCCTTCTCGTGCGCGGTCCTCCGGCTTCATCGCGAGGAGGTTCCTCCCCATGTAGTGCACCTGGCCCTGGGTGACCGTGAAGTTCGGCCGCCCCGCGAGGACGTTCGCGAGGGTACTCTTCCCGGACCCGTTCGGACCCATGATCGCGTGGACCTCGCCCGCGTTCGCGACGAGGTCGACGCCCTTCAGGATTGGCTTGTCCCCCACGCTGGCGTGGACGTCCCTGATTTCGAGCATTGGCGCGGCCATCGACATCCTCCCTCAGCCCACAGTTCCCTCGAGGTTGAGGCTCACGACGATGAGTTTCTGCGCCTCAACGGCGAACTCCATCGGGAGGTTGTTGAACACCTTCTTGCAGAACCCGTTGACGATCATGTTCGTGGCGTCTTCCGGCGTGATGCCGCGCTGCTGGCAGTAGAACAGCTGGTCCTCCCCGATCTTCGACGTCGACGCCTCGTGCTCCATCTGGGCGGACGGGTCCATGACCTCGATGTACGGGAACGTGTGGGCTCCGCACTTGTCGCCGATGAGCAGGGAGTCGCACTGGGAGTAGTTCCGCGCGCCCGTCGCGCCCCTCAGGATCTTCACGGCGCCCCGGTACGTTTGCTGCCCGAACCCCGAGGAGATGCCCTTCGAGATGATTGTGCTGCGCGTGTTCTTCCCGATGTGGGTCATCTTCGTGCCCGTGTCGGCCTGCTGGCGATTGTTCACCACGGCCACGCCGTAGAACTCGCCTTGGGAGTTGTCGCCTTCCATGATGACGCTCGGGTACTTCCACGTGATCGCAGAGCCGGTCTCGACCTGCGTCCACGAGATCTTCGAGTTGCGCCCGACGGCCCGGCCCCGCTTCGTGACGAAGTTGTAGATGCCGCCCTTCCCGTCCTTGTCGCCCGGGTACCAGTTCTGAATCGTGGAGTACTTGAGCTCCGCGTCGTCGAGGGCGATCAGCTCGACGACCGCCGCGTGGAGCTGGTGCTCGTCGCGCATCGGTGCTGTACAACCTTCAAGATAGGAGACATACGAGCCCTTGTCCGCGATGATCAACGTGCGTTCGAACTGCCCCGTGTTCTCCGCGTTGATGCGGAAGTACGTGGATAGCTCCATCGGGCACCGCACGCCCGGCGGGATGTAGGCGAAGGAGCCGTCGCTGAACACCGCGCTGTTCAGGGCCGCGAAGAAATTGTCGTTCTGCGGGACGACGAAGCCGAGCCACTTCCGGACGAGGTCGGGGTGCTCCTTGACCGCCTCGGAGAACGAGGAGAAGATGATGCCGAGCTCCGCGAGCTTATCCTTGAACGTCGTCGCCACGGAGACGGAATCGAGCACGGCGTCCACGGCGACCCCCGCCAGAAGCCCCTGCTCCTCGAGCGGGATGCCGAGCTTATCGTACATCGCCTTAATCTCCGGCGGGATTTCCTTTGGCCCCGTGCCCTTCGCCTTCGGCGCCGCGAAGTAGGAGATGCCTTGGTAGTCAATAGGCCCGTACGTGATGTTCGCCCACTTCGGCTCCCTCATCTCCTTCCAGTACCGGTAGGATTTGAGCCTCCACTCGAGGAGCCACTCCGGCTCCTCCTTGCGCCGGCTAATCTCGCGGATGACGTCCTCGTTGATGCCTCTCGGGATGATGTCCTCCTCGATGTCCGCGACCCAGCCGTGCTTGTATTCCTGGCCGGCGAGTTGCTGCTTGACTTGCTCAGCGCTTACCATTGCGGGCACCACGGGCGCATGTGCAGTCTAACCTATAACGTCGTTATATATAAGTTCTGGCGCGTCACGCGCGACAATGACACCGTTGCTGGCGGATACACTTTGCGGCGAGACAGCGAAGAGAGAACCTTTATCCCGAAGAGGCGCGTAGAGTGCGCGCGATGACGCTCGCGCCGCCGACGGAACAGGCGCAAGATCCGCCGATCGCGGTCACGGATGCGGCGGTCCTGCGAATCATATACCTCCGGGAGCGCGAGGGCAAGCCGGACGCCGCCCTTCGGCTTCGGATCGTGGCCGGCGGCTGCTCCGGCATGCAGTACCGCATCGACTTGGCGGAGGAGCTGCGCCCGACGGACCGCATCGCGGAGAAGGACGGCGTGCGGATCGCGGTGGACCCGAAGTCCCTCGCGTATCTGAAGGAATCCACCCTCGATTGGGAGGAGGACTTCTTCGGGGGCGAGTTCAAAGTCAAGAACCCGAACGCCAAGGCCTCGTGCTCCTGCGGCCTGAGCTTCACCGTCTGATTACAGGTGTTCCGCGGCCAGCTCTGCGAGGTCAATCGTCTGCATCGCGCCGCTCCTATTCGCGACCTCGTTGAGGTGGGCGAGCGCGTGGGGGCACGTCGTCACCATGACCTGCGCGCCCGTCTCGCGGCCTTCCGCAAGCCGCCGCGCCGCCAACCGAGACGCC
>JACQPO010000067.1 GCA_016207545.1 Methanobacteriota archaeon
GCTCAGACGGGCGATGAAGTGGGGGTCCTCCGTGAGCGTGACCGCGCGGAACAGGCCGAGGCCGATCAGGAGGTAGGCGAGGAAGACGGCGTACACATAGAGGGCGCCGACCCGTCCCACCTCCGCCCGCGGACGTCGGGTCGCGTACAGGAAGGAAAGGAAGAACAGAAGGACCGCGAAGGCGCACGGGTTCAGTCCGTCGACGAATCCCGCGACAAGGACAAGGGGCAGGATGGCAGGGGAGGTTGCCTCGCCCGCCCCACCGCTCGCCCGGAACCAGGTCACGTACTCCGAGAGCGGGGTGCCCAGGACATAGTGACGGGGCTCTCCCGCGAACGCCCAGGCCCCGTACGCCACCGCCCCGTCCATCGCATCCTGGTGGATGAGCAGGCGGTCCACGTCGGTCCCCGGGAGCTGGACGGCCTCCCGGACGAGCGAACCGGGGACGTGTCCTTCGAAGACGAGGATGCGCTCCGCGCGGAGGAACGTAGCGAGGTGGCTCTGGAGTTCGAAGGGGATGCCCAAGGCGTCGTTGAGCGCGCGCAGCTCTTGGCGGTAGGCCGGCTCGTTGATGTAATCCTTCACGACAACCGGCGCGATCCCCGACGCAGCCAGAGTCGGGAGCAGATCGCCCGCCAAGTAGGTCGCGCAGTCGGAGCACGCCTCGTTGTAGTACACGGTCGCCCCCTCCGGCAGGTTCACGGGCCGCGGAGGCGGTAGGAGGGCGTAGGCGAGCACGGAGGCCGCCACGACCGACGCGCTCAGGGCGAGAGCGACGAGGAGAAACGGGCGCCATCCCTCTCGCCGACGCTCCGGGGGCGAAACTTTGTCACGCACGTCGTGGCAGTGGGGCATCTCAGACCTCGGCCACACGGATGCGGAACTCGAACTCCGGCGCCCCGGGATCCGTGGTTCGGAGGAACACGGACCGTTCCCCGACGTAACGGTCGTCGTGGTACGTCGCATCGTACAGGACGACTAGGACGGACTCCTCCCCTGGCGCAAGCCGGCCCTGCCACCGGGGATTGTCGTGCATGCCGAAGTGCGGGCTCTGCTCCCCACGGATGACGAGGTGGGCGGATGTGCAACCGCAGGAGGTCCAAACGGTTTGAATCAGGAGGTCCGCCTTCCCCTCGTTCCACAAGCGGAAAGAGTGGTCCACGACCGCTTGCGGCACCTCGCCCAAGTCGTAGAACGTATGATCCGTCCCGATCCTCCCTTGACGAGAAAGGTTGGACCCGAGGGTCAGTGCGACTGCGACGAGGATGACGATCGCGACCGCGACCGGCATCCAGGCCTTTCCGGTCCCGCGGCGCCTCGGCCGCGGGATCTGGAGCTCGCGATATTCCCTCCGCGGTAGGCGCGGGTGCGCGCGGGCGACGTGTTCGGCAACGTTGGCCGGCTTGATCGGTTGGCGGCACACCGGGCACTGCGTTCGCATCGGGATTCCCAAGAGGGAGACGGGCGCGGCAGAATGAAGGCAATCCACCTATGGTACGTACTTACCCTAGCCCGAACGTGTCCCGGTCGAGCTCGAGCGCGCGGTTCATGGTAATCTGGGCGACCGTCCCGTACTGGCGGACGATCTGGCCGATCGGGCGGACGACCTCGCCGACGAGGAGGCAGCTCGTACACACGTCGAGCCCCCGCTCGCAGCGCTGGGATGGGGCCTGGACTCGGAGGGCGTCGACCTGCGCGCCAACGGACGGGGCCAGGTCGAGGGCCGCGTTTGCATCCCCGAGGCTGGTCGCGAAGAATGCCGTCATCGATGCATCCCCGAGGCTGGCGAGGGCGGTGTCGAGCTTGGCAACCGTGTCCGCGAATCCGGAGGTTGGGCGGAATCCCGCCGTCTCGAGCGACTCGACCCCGCGAGCGACCTCCTCCCACAGGTCCGCGATGCTCTCGAGGGTAATTGCGACGACCCGGTCTCCGAGCAGGTGGCGCGGCTCTGTGACGCCGATTTTCGCCGCCACGGTGCGGTCGCGGGCCGCCAGCAGAAGCTGGCGGGTCGCGAGCCAGTACAACCGATCCGCCTCGTCCTCGAGTCGGTGGACCTCCGACACCTCGTGCGCGCCGTGTCCGCGGAGGGCCTGGAGGCTCAGGTGGCCCATGCGGGACGTGAGGTACTGGAGCCGCCGCAGAAGCCCGTCGATCGGAAATCGGGTGGGTTCCGCGAAATTCTCAATGAGGACGAACTTGGGCCCTTGGTTCACAATCGTCAGCCCCGTCAAGGACTTCGCGGTCTCCTGGATTTCGCGAAGGTGCTCCGAGGACAAGCCCGTCCGGGACTTCACACGGATTGAGTTCCGACCTACGACATACGACCCGATGAGGAGCCGGCGCAACGCCCCGGGCCGGCTGCACGAGTCCGCGTCGAGGGCGCATTCCTCTCCGACGGTCGACGCCGGTGGCTCTCCCGTCCGGATGCGGAGGGTGCCGTCGTCTTCCTTCACGACGAGGACGGTCGTCCCCGGCTCCACGCCGCTGGCCCTTGCCCAGTCCTTCGGCAGGGAAACCCCGAGGCTCGAGTACCCGAGGCGCTGGACCTTACGGGGCTCGACTTCCACGGATACATACGAGTGGGTATCCCCGTTTGATTGTTTCGCATATGTAGTATGATAATACGCCGTCATATCGGGTCCGGAAGGCCCGTGACTCGTCCCTAATACGTATTGTGAGTGCGGGCACCCAGAATACTACGCGAGTGTTCTTCGAACGGGGCCTCCTAAGGGATTCCCGAAAGGGATTCTATGGAGGTCACGACGATCAAGATTGCGCCCGCCACCCGCGACCGCCTCAAGGCGTTCGGGAGGAAGGGAGAGACGTACGACCAACTCCTCAACCGGTTGCTGGACCAGGTCCAAGCCCATGTGGTATCCCTCGCGGAGGTCCGGCGATGATTGAGGGCACGGCGGAAGCGGGCTCCCCCCGAGCGCCCGAGAGTGCCACGAAGGGATTCGGGGAGCTCGAAGCGGAGGTCATTCGCACCGGCCGGTGTACGGAGTGCCGCGCCTGCGTCGACCTGTGCGCCGCGGACGGGCCGGAGGCGCTCGAACTCGATCTCGGCACCTTCACGTTCGACTCCGATCGGTGCACGAGTTGTGGCCTGTGCTACGCCGTGTGCCCCGAGGTCCCGTGGGCCTGGGAAGATCTCTTGGATCGGTACGATGCGAGCGCGAGCGAGATTGGACACACGCGATTCCTCACGAGCGCGGTCACGCGCAGCGCACCGATCAAGGAACGAAGTGCGGACGGCGGCATCGCCTCCTCCCTTCTGTGGTACCTGCTCGACACGGGACAGATCGACGCGGCCGTGCTTTCCCGCAATGGTGGGGTTCTTGGTCCGAACCTGTTCGTCGCCCGCACGAGGGAGGAGATCCTGCAAGCGACGGGGCTCCGTGCCGGCCGCGGCGCGTCCCTCGCGACAGGGGCCGGTGTGGTGACGAACCTCGATACGATCGCGTTCCTTCGAACCCTCCACAAGAAAGACCCCACGAGCCAGGACCGTCTCGCCATCGTCGGCACCCCCTGCCAGACGTACACCGTGCGCCGGATGCAGCAAATCGGCGTCGCGCCCGCCATGCGCATCAACACCGTCCTCGGCCTCTTCTGCTACGAGGCGCTCCCGTTTAACAAGGTCCAGTGGCAGCGGTTCGAGGAGGCGACGGGGCTGCACATGGAGGACATCTCGAAGGTCCAGATGCGGGAGGAGCTCGTGCTCACCATGAAGGACGGACGCACGAAGCGCGTGGACCTCGATACGGCTTCCCTCCTGGCGGCGGCGAACTGCCTGCGGTGCACGGACTTCACGTCTCGCTTCGCGGACGTCTCCCTCGGTGCGGTCGGGTCCGACACTGGGTTCACAACTGTCGTCGTTCGCACGGAGCACGGCCGCACGCTGTTCGACACGGCACTCGAGGCAGGTTACCTGACCGAGTGGACCGCGCTGTTTGACGAAAGCGGGCGTGCGAGGTTGGAATCCCGGATTCGGGAGCGACTCGCGGAACAGACGCGTCGCAAAGTCGAACTTGCACAGCGGTCGGGCACGAAGCCGCGGGATTAGCACCGGTTCGTCGGTCGAGGGCTCCCGTCCCGGCCCCAAGACTCCTCGATCTCCAAAAGGGCCTCGATTCGCGCGAGGAGTTCCGAGCGTGATTCTCCAGCAAATCCTGCCGCGCTCGCGGGCGCGTGTGGGTGCAGATAGACCTTCAACAACGCGCGTGCGAGGGCGCGGGGGCGGCCCGTCTGAAGGGCCGCCTCGCGATCCGCCGCGAACTCGTGGCGGCGGGATACCCGGCGGTTGAGAGACCGCAGGACCGGGTCGAAAAAGATGATTGAGGCCAAAGTCCGGAAGTACGGAAGATAGCGGTCGTCCCGCGCCCGCACGTGCGCGAGCTCATGGGCGATTGCGGCCTCCAGTTCGTCGGGCTCCAATAGGTCCATTAGGCCTCGTGTGAGGACCACGACAGACGTCGCGCGAGCGAGGCGTCCTCGATCCGCGCGCAACAGGGCGAAGGCGAAGGCGTCCGGTTCGGAATCGCCCACCACGAGAAATTCCGTGTTTCCGGTCGAGGCGGGCAACAATGCGCGGAGGCGTTCGAGACCATTCGGGTCTTGGAGCTTCGACAGCTTGCGCAACAGCAGTCGCGCAGACCCTTGGGCGATTCCGAAGGTGCTCGCTAGCACGAGGAACGAGACGACACCCGCCGTGAAGATTCCACAACTCAGGTCAAGGTCGCAGGCGAACACCTGGGCCAGCCCATCGTGCAGTGCGTGAAGGTGGATGGAAAACGGCCCGGCGGGGTGTATGTGGACAGCCGTCGCCACGAGGAGGGCCCCCGACGTGAGGAGCGACAGGTGGCCGAAGATCGTCAGGGCCGCCCATCGGGAGCGGCTCGCGGTCCTGCGGGCGGTCATGTATCCCAGGGCGCCGATAAGGGCGAATCCGAGGGCCGCGACCGTCAACGAAAGCCCGTAGTTGATCATACCTTCAGCCGTTCCCGAAGCCGGCGGAGATCCGCCGGCGAGATGTCATCGATGCGTTCGGCGAGATGCACGACACCTCGCTCGCCAAAGGCTGCGACGAGCGCCTGCAACATGGAATCGATGTAGGTGGCTTCGATGTCCTTGTACGCGTAGACATACCGATCGGCGCCGCGGTACGGTTCCTGCCGGCGGTTCACGAGACCCTTGCGATGGAGGCGCGCCAGGATGGTGCCAACGGTCGTGTAAGCGACGTTCACCTCGCGCCGATGGAGTTCTTCGAGGATTTCTCGGGTGGTTCCAGAACCAAGAGACTTGAGGGCCGCGACAACTTGCCGCTCCAGGGTGCCTAGCATCGTCCGAGGGAAGAGCGCCAAGCCGGAAAATCTGGCGGTACCTATTGTACGTGCAATACCTCTGGAGCTTTGAACAACGAGCACCTACTACAGACGTCGGACGACAGGCGTCGGAGGTAGATTCCTGACCGCCGAAGAGGCCCTAGGGCCGACGGACGTCGCGAACCCCGAGCGGCGCAGGTTGCTGGTCCTGATGCTCCTAGGGGGAGCGGGAGCGGCCGCGACCATTGTGGCCGCCCGGAGCGCGCTTGCGCTCGATGTTTTGCCTGCGGATGCAGCACCGCCGCCGGACGCCCGTGGGCGTCAGCGTAACTGGGTCATGCTGATCGACCTGAAGCGCTGCGACGGATGTGGCCTGTGCACGTCCGCTTGCGGGAAGGCTCACTTCGTCCCTTCTGGTCAGGAGTGGATGAAGGTGTACAAGGTCCAGGGCGAAGGA
>JACQPO010000069.1 GCA_016207545.1 Methanobacteriota archaeon
CGACGCCGCGGACCGAAAGGCGGTTTCAAACGGCGCTCGGGCTCAGCGGGTCTGGATCACCAGATTCCGGAACCTGTCCACCGCGACCCGATGCGAAGGCGGCACGATGACCGTGGTGTCCACCTGCTCGACGATGGCGGGGCCGGTGAACCCGTTGCCCGCGTTCAGCGCGTAACGGTCATAGACCGGCGTGTGGACGTACCGGCCCGCCTCCGCAAAATACACCTTCCGATGATATTTCACCGCCTTGCGGGCGTCCCGGCTTCCCGCCCGGTGCGCCTTGGGCTTGGTCTTCTCGATGAGCCCGATGGCCTTGACGCCCAAGGTGGTCAGCTCGGTCGGCTCGTCCGGCGCCTGGATCGCAAAATACTTCTCATGGAGCTTGTGGAAATTCCGGATGGCCTCTTCCAGGCTGGAACGCAGGAACCTGCCGTTGGAGACCGGCACCGTCACCTCGTGAGCCTGTCCGATATAGCGCAGGTCCATCGTTCGCTGGAAGAGGATGTCCTTCCGGGGGACGCCGTCGCGCAGGACCCGATCGAGTCCCTCGGCTTCCATCTCCCGGTAGAGCGTGGAGATCCGCTGGATGTCGGCCCCTTGCGTCGGCGTCACGTGGGAGCGGTGGTATTCGTGCATCACGTCAGACACCAAGAACCCCCAGCAGCAGAAGGCCCCCGGCGTTTCCGGGACAAGAACCCTGGGGATGGACATGAGAGAGGCAAGGCGGCAGGCGTGCGTGGGGCCCGCCGCGCCGTAGGCCACCGCCACAAAGTCCCTCGGGTCGAACCCCTTCTCCACGGACACCACCCGCATGGCGGCCGCCATGTTGGCGTTGACGATCTGGTGAACCGCTAGGGCGGCCTCAGTGACGCTCATGCCGAGATCCCGGGCCAGCCTTTCCACCGCGCGGTGGGACAGGTCCGGGTCAATCCGCATCTTCCCCCCGAGGAAGTAGTCCGGGTTGAGGTAGCCCAACACCATGTTGGCATCGGTCACCGTGGGCTCCGTCCCTCCCTGGTGGTAGCAGGCGGGGCCGGGACTCGCCCCCGCGCTTTGGGGACCGACGCGGATCGCCCCGCCCGGGTCCACCCACGCGATGCTCCCGCCGCCGGCGCCGATGGTGTTGATCCCCAGCATGGGCGTCGCCAGCCGGTAGTGCTTGCCCACATGGGTCTCCGTGGTGACGGTCGGCTCGCCCTGCTCGATGAGGGACACATCGAAACTGGTCCCCCCCATGCTCATGGCCAGGATGTTGGGATGGCCGGTGAGCTTGCCGAGGGCCTGGGCCCCGATGACCCCGCCCGCGGGCCCCGACAGCACCGCGTGGGCGGCCCGCTCGCTGGCGGAGGCGGCCGTCATGACCCCGCCGTTGCTCCCCATGATGAGCAGGTCCAGGTTTCTCGGAAAGCCGTCCGCGTGAAGCTCGCGCTCCAGCCCGGTGAAATAACGGGAAAGGACCGGACCAATGGCGCAGTTGATGACGGTCGTGCTGGTCCGCTCGTACTCGCGGAAAATGGGAAGCACCTCGGTGGACGCGGAGACGTAGGCGTCCGGAAGGTACTCCTGCACCAGCTCCTTGGCCCGGCGCTCATGCTGGGGATACATGTAGGAGAAGAGAAAAGAAATGGCCACCGACTTCAGGCCCGCGTCCTTGATCCTCCCGATGACCTTCCGGAGCTCTGCTTCGTCCAGGGACCGGACCACCTTTCCCGTGCAATCGACCCGCTCCGGGACCTCGAAGCGGTCCCGCCGGAGGGTGAGGGGTTTCAGCGTGTTGCCCCAGTACCGCTGGGCCAAGTCCAGCTGCAAATTGAAGAGGTAGTTGGGCACGTCCGGCCACACGCGCTCGCCGCGGCGCAGCTCCATGATGTCCCGAAAGCCTTTGGTCGTGATCACCGCCGTGCGGGCGAATTTCCCCTCCAGAAGGGCGTTCGTCCCCACCGTGGTCCCATGGCAGAAAAAACCCGTGTTCTTGAGGTCGAGTTCCAATTCCCGCAGGGCGTTCATGACGCCCCGGGTGTAATCGTCGGGAGTCGTCGAGGACTTGGCGACCTGTATCCCCCCCTTTTCATCGATGGCGACCACGTCCGTGAAGGTGCCGCCGATGTCTAAGCC